>DASWYT010000139.1:0-3258 GCA_036404835.1 Alphaproteobacteria bacterium
CACCTTGTTTGTCGGTGCCATTGCCACGGAAGACAGACGCCTCTTCGTCAAAGCCTATCGCAAGCCGGATGAAACCATCCTGGCGGTGCATCAGGCCAGCTTTATCCATTATTATTTCCATCAGCATTTCACCACGGTCAAACCGACACAGTATGATGAGAATTTCGTGTTCTACCCGCTCTTGCCCCATAAGGCAAAAGAACCGGACATGGCCAAAATCGCTGAAACACTCATTGTAATTAGCCAGGAATATCACGATGTGTTTCGTTTTAATACGAAACCGGCTTTGGACTATGTGAATTTGAACTTGCCGTCTTTGTTGCAAAAAGAAGGCCGGATTGAATTCTGGAAAGAATTGCGCAACCTGCTGACCGCCTCACCGGCCATTGCTTCTATCCCGGTGCATGGCGATATCACACCGTGGAATTTGTTCAACAGCGATCACACCTTGCCGGTGCTGATTGATTATGAACGCGCGGGCTGGCATGTGCCTTATTATGATTGGTGGCATCTGCAATACCAATACGCCATCCTGCACCACAAAACGCCGTCTTTGGATAATTTACTGAATAAATTACAGCGGGCGAGCGGCCAGGACCGTGTCTTCCTGTTGCGCACCGGCTTGATCTATATGCTCGATCAATTAAGTTATGATCTGCAGGACAGAGAAGATTATCCGAAATACAAAAACCGTCTGACAAACGCTATTCAAACCCGGTTCAAGATTGCCGAAAGCTTTGTAAGAAAACTGCATGAAGCTGCCAACGCCGCATAAGATATTGATCGTGCATCAGGGTGCGGAACTTTATGGTTCCGACCAGATGCTCCAATGCATGCTGATGGCCTTACGGCAACATAATCAATCTCACGTGACTGTTCATATCCCGACAACGGGCCCGCTGATCGAACGGATCAAGCCTTATACCGATGATATTATCATCAAGCCGATTTCCATCCTGCGCCTGAATTCGCTCAAAAGCCTGAAATGGCTGAATCTGAAACAATTTGCCGTGAATTTACGCACGGCCTGGCAGCAATTGAAACGCCATGACATGGTTATTCTCAATACCACCGTCATTCTCAGCTATATGCTGTTACTGCCTTTCTATCGTGGTCAAAAATATATCTATGTGCATGAACTGACACTGGGCTTTATGCGTCTGGTGTTTAATCTGATGCTGTTCCTGACCGGTGCAGAGCTGATTTGCAACAGCCAGGTCACGGCAGATGCGTATTCCCTGATCCCTTCGCGCAGGAAACATCTGCTCTATAATATATCACTTCGCCAGACTACAGCGACCGAAAAGCAAATGGCGGATAAGATGCATATTTTGTTGATCGGCCGCATTAGCCGCCGCAAGGGACAGCATATATTGCTGGACGCGCTTCAATATCTGCCGCCTGAAAAATTACAACGACTGGACGTGCGTATCGTCGGCGATATGTATGATCCACGCAATCCGTATCTGCAGCGTTTGAAAGACCAGATTGCCCGTGAGAATTTAAGTGATGTCGTATCCTTTTTCCCATTCGATCATGACCCGGCTCATTTTTACCAATGGGCCGATCTGGTCGTGATCCCCTCCACCCTGCCTGAATCATTCGGCCTGGTCGCCCTGGAGGCTTTACAACATGGAAGAGCTATTCTGGCGAATAAGAGCGGTGCCATGCTGGAGATCATTACCCACGGTCAGAATGGCTATCTGGCCAAGCCGAATTCACCGGCTGATCTGGCTAACGGGATCGTTTATTACCTGAACAACCCGGAAAAACTGCCGCTTCATGGACAGAACGGATTAATGCAGGCGAAACAAAGATTTGATATAATAGCCTATAACACCCGCCTGTCCGATATTTTGAACCTAAAACAAGCCGCATGACCAAACAGCTGATCATTTTAGGAACACATGGTATCCCTGCCCGGCATGGCGGGTTTGAAACCTTTACCGAACGTATGGCGCTCTATCTGATCAAACATGGCTGGCAGGTCACCGTCATGGGCCAGGCAGACGAAGCTGATGAAACAAGCTGGAATGATATTCAGTGCATCTATCTCAAAAAACGCAAAAGCGGTTTCCTGAAATACCTTGATCCGCTTTTATACGATATGGCCGCAATCTGGCACACCCGCCATATGCCGGGAATAATCCTGACGCTGGGTTATAATACGGCCATCTTTAACCTGTTGCCTTATTTCCTGCAGCGCCGCCAGATTATCAATATGGATGGTCTGGAATGGAAACGCAGCAAATATAAATATTGGCATGAGAAATTATGGCTGAGGCTCAATGAATGGGTGGCCTTGAGAATTGCCGATACATGCATTGCCGACCATCCGGAGATTGCATCTTATCTCCTGAAAAAATCGCCGCACACCCGGATCAAAACCATTGCCTATGGTGCCGATATTCCCAGACAATCCGAGATTGATATTCATTTACTTGATACGTTTCATGTCAAACCGCATGAATATGGCCTGATCATTGCGCGGGCCGAGCCGGAAAATCAGATCGCGGACATGGTTCATGCCTGGAAAAATGCAAAGTCTCCACATCCGTTGCTGATCGTCGGCAAATATGACCGCCAGAATAAATACCAGAACTATGTCCTGTCCCTGGCGGATGACCGGATCAAATTTATCGGCGCTATCTATGACCCGAAAACCATCAATACATTACGATCCTTTACAGCGGTTTATCTGCATGGCCATCAGGTCGGCGGCACGAACCCGTCCCTCGTTGAAGCCATGGCGGCCGCCTCACCGATCATTGCACATGATAATCCGTTCAACCGCCACACGACCGGTCATCATGCCTTTTATTTTGAACTGGGGCGCGACCTGACATTGAAGATCGATTATCTGCTGGATAACCGGGACAAGGCCAAAAAATTAGGTCACCAGGCGCAGGAATGGCAAAAAAATCATTACCGCTGGACGACTATACTGAATGATTACCGGCAGTTGCTGGAACATTCTGCATAAAAACGCTGTGCACTTTATCCTGCAAGATAACGGTCAGAGCTTTGGCATCCCGGTAATCAGACGACAGGATCGGCGGCAATAACGTGACTTTGACGTCCATGCCATGCTGTTTAAAGGCCGTCCATAAATGCGGCATGAAATCCATATCGCCATACCACGCCGCCAGATCTTTATTATCGTTGCTCAAAGGCTGGCCGTTGATCTGCATATAATTGATACAGACCGGTGCCACATGGATCGGTGGCACATCATCATACAAAACATTCAATAAAGTG
>DASWYT010000140.1:0-6914 GCA_036404835.1 Alphaproteobacteria bacterium
ATGGCGACGCCATCACCCATACCGGTGGAGCCTAAATTTTCACGCTCATTGAGCTTGTCGAAAATTTCATGTTCGTCCTGGCCTGTCAGGCGCGCCAGTTCTTCGGCGCATTTCAGCAGGAAATGTTTCTTGCTGGTGGCATGCCAACGATAAAGCACCGCATCCGGTTGCTGCATGGGGAAAAACCTCTGTTTGAGAAGGGAATGATCAAAAGCTGTGTCTACATCCTGTCCGATGCAGACAAATTAAAGGGCAATATGTGGCTCCTTGCCGGTTGCCTGATAATATTAGCGGTTTGATCCGTCTGGGGGAATACCGTCAGATTTTTGCCTGAGGGTCGATCCAGCCGATCTGTCCGTCTGGACGTCGGTATACCATATTAAACCCGCCATGGCTAGCATTTTTGAACATCAGGGCGGGCAGACCGCCCAGATCCAGACGCATCACGGCTTCGGACACGGTCAGGGTGGCGATATGGGTCGCTAATTCCGCGATAATCAATGGGTTATCAGTCTCAGGCGTATCATCCTGCTCGGCCTGGAGAGTGTATTCATTGGCCGGCTGGGCCAATGGAACAGCCTCTTCGGACAGGCGCTGATGGTGGTTGCGCAGGCGGTCCTTATAGCGTTTCAACTGGTTGGCCAGCTTGTGCGTTGCCTTGTCGAAAGCCGGGTATGGCTCATGCTCTTCGGCGGTGGCTTTCAGGACGATGCCGTTGCCGACGGCCAGAGTGATATCGCTGCGATAAAGATGGTTGCTCATATCCTTGGCCAGGTGCACATCACCCTGGATGGAATGGTTGAAATATTTGGTGCATGTATCCGTCAGTTTTTCCTCAATGTAACCGCGAAAAGCATCGCCAATATCGAGATGTTTGCCCTGGATCAGTACTTGCATGTTAGTCACCATTTTTGTTGTTA
This sequence comes from Alphaproteobacteria bacterium, assembly GCA_036404835.1. GTDB lineage: Bacteria > Pseudomonadota > Alphaproteobacteria > Micavibrionales > SZUA-601 > DASWYT01. The sequence goes on from DASWYT010000140.1 coordinate 921, forward strand.
GTCTCAAAGCTTGAGTATAGGGCGAAATGGTTAAAAAGAAGGGTGCTGGATCAACGGAAAAAAGCCCGGTTATACGGGGCAAAATGAATATCCAGCCATTCCATACGCTTGTATGGATTTTAAACCTATGATAGAAATATCCCGATGCTTGTGAGTATGGCGCTTATAAGACCATAGGCCATCACCCAACCTTCAAAAGAAAGGGGGTGATGCCCATGTTAAATATACTTGCAATGGTTGCAGTGATTTTAGCACTAATTGCCGTGCTTAGCATTGTGAACTAAGGCATTGAACGAGGGGATGTTAGAGGCACCCCCTTGTTCGGGTTGCAGGGGGCCATACTTTCCCCTGCAACCTTTATTATAATCTGGAATTCTTAAAAATCAATAGATTTTTCAACTACAGGTTGGCAAGTTTGTCCAGTTGGTCTGCGGTGTGCAACGGGTCGATCAGCTGGTCGAGCGCATCACCGGCGATGATCTGGTCCAGATTATAGAGCGTCAGGTTGATGCGGTGATCGGTGACGCGGCTTTGCGGGTAGTTATAGGTGCGGATGCGTTCGGAACGGTCGCCGCTGCCGACTTGGGATTTACGGTCCGCCGCGCGTTCCTTGTCCAGTTGCAGGCGTTGCTCGTCATAAATTTTCGTGCGCAGCATTTTCATCGCGGCGGCTTTGTTCTTGTGCTGGGACCGTTCGGCCTGGCACGCGACGACGACACCGGTCGGAAGATGGGTGATGCGCACGGCGGAATCGGTGGTGTTAACGTGCTGGCCACCGGCACCCGACGCACGGAACGTATCGATCTTTAAATCTTTTTCCTCGACGACGATATCGACATCTTCCGCTTCCGGCAAAACTGCAACGGTGGCGGCGGAGGTGTGGATACGGCCCTGTGTTTCGGTTTTCGGCACACGCTGGACGCGGTGCACGCCGGATTCAAATTTCAGACGACCGAACACATTGTCCCCGCTGATACTGGCGACGATTTCCTTGTAACCGCCCTGGTCGCTTTCGGCCATTTCGAGAATTTCAAATTGCCAGCGGCGTGATTGCGCATAGCGCTGGTACATGGCGAAGAGATCGCCCGCGAAGATTGCGGCTTCATCCCCACCGGTTCCGGCACGCAATTCCAGAATGGCGTTGCGTGTATCGGCCTGGTCTTTGGGAATGAGGGCGAGTTTCATCTCCTGTTCCAGTTGCGGCAGTTTTTCCTGCAACTCATCGATCTCGGCTTGTGCTAATTGCACCATCTCGGCATCGCCTGCGACTTCGCTCAACATTATTTTGGCGGCAGCCAGATCGCTGGTCGCTTTCTGGCGTGCGTTGATAATGCCGACAATCTGTTCCAGTTCGCTATATTCCTTCGCCAGCTTCACCATCTGGTCGGATTTCAGATCGGGAGATTGCAGTTCATGCGTCAATTGTTCGTGACGCTGGACGATCTGTTGCAGTTTATGTTCAAAGCTCATGGCATACTCAAATCAAATAACCGGTTAAAGAAAAGCGGCAAAGAAAAACGCCGTCATTGCTGACGGCGTTCTTTGAATTTCACATCAAACGCTAGCGCTTGGACAGTTTTTCCGGATCCAGGGAAATAGCGCGTTTTACATCGCCTTTACCACCGAGCGCGCCGATTTTCTTGCCATCCAGAATGATCTGGATGCCAGCAGCGTTACCGGTTGTCAGTGTGACGCCTGGTTTGTTCGGGATTGGCAGGGCCTGACCGACACGCAGGATGTTGGTGTATAGGATATTGCCGTCGCCATCGGCGATCTCAACCCAGCTTGGTTCCAGCGCTTCGATCAGAATGCGTGTGCCGGCCGGAGCGGTCGTGGCAGGCTTTGCCGCATCAGCCGGTTTCGCCGGATCAGCAGCGGCCGGTTGTGTTGCTATCTCTGCTTTTGCCGGGGCCGCGGCGGTGGCGGGTGCATCAGTCGGGGCCAGGGCAGGGACGCTGGCCGGATCGGTTGTAGTGACTGTCCCACTGCCGGAAACGATGGAAGTTGTTTCAGGAACCGGCGGGGCCGCAGCTGTTGGGGCCGCAAAACCGCTATCCTGATCGGAAATGACGGGTTGGTTGACGATATCCAGCTGTTGGGCCGGAATCATGTCACTGTCAGCGTTGACAGGTGGCTGTAGAATGCTGGTGGCGGTTTTTTCCGGGGAGCGGGAGCTCCAGACGATGCCACCGATCACCAGGATCAACAGCAGGCCACCGACGGCGAAGATGGCCGGACGGCTTGGCAGCATGCTCTGGCTGGCTGGCGTCGGCATGTTCAGCTCGACGCGGGCGGCACCACGGCTGCCATAGGCTTCACGTTTGAATTGCTCGGTCAGTGTCTCTGTATCCATGCCCAGCAACTGGCTGTAATTCTGCACGAAGCCGATGGCATAAACACGTTCCGGCAGATTGCGGTATGCGCCTTCTTCCAGGGCTTGCAGATAATATTTCCGAATCATCAGTTCGTCAGCCACGGCATCCAGTGTCAGGTTGCGGGCTTCCCGTGCTTCCCGCAGCTGCGCCCCGATCAAAGGCGCTGTCGGTAAAGTTTCGGCATTATTTTTCTGTCTGGCTGGGCCAGATGCTTTTGTTTTGGTCGCGGCCATAGTAGGGTCAGAGCTCATATCGATATGCATCATGTTTCGTCACTCTTTTAGCCGGAATCACTTTATTCTGCAAATGAAACCTCTCTTGACCCCATTTCTCCATGCAATTGCTGGTTTTAACCAGTCTTCCGGCGCGCCTTCCTTCGGCGATCATGCCGCAAAATGGTGGGACTCGGATGGTCCGATGGCACCTTTGCACCGACTCAACCCGGTGCGTCTGGACTATGTGAAAGAAATATTATGCGCACATTTTAACCGTGATGCGGACCAGCCACAGCCTTTGAAAGGTTTGCGCCTGCTCGATATTGGTTGCGGTGGCGGTCTGATGACCGAGCCGCTGACACGTTTAGGGGCCGATATCACCGGAATCGACGCCAGCGCAGAATTGATTGCGGTCGCCCGCAAACATGCGCAGCAACAAGGTCTGACGATTGATTATCAGGATGTGCTGAGCAGTGTGCTGGTAAAAGACAAGCAAAAATTCGATGCGGTCCTGGCGCTCGAAGTGATCGAGCATGTCGATAACCCGGCGGAATTACTGGCGGATATAAACGCTTTGTTGAAAAAAAACGGCGTGGCGATTTTATCGACCCTCAACCGCACGGCGAAATCTTTCCTCGGTGGGATTGTGGCGGCGGAATATCTGTTGCGCTGGGTGCCGCGCGGCACGCATGCATGGGATCATTTTATGAAGCCAAGTGAATTGGCGACACTGGCGCACCAAGCGAACTTAAATCCGGTGGCGACGATGGGGTTGCATTACCAGCCGCTGCAACAAACCTTCACGCTCCAGGCCGACAAGCTTGATATCAATTATTTCATGGTGCTGGCACATGCATGAGATTGTGATCCTGGGCGATGGTCTGACCGGTTTGACGATGGCGCTGGCGCTGGCTCAAAACGGCCAGGCCTGTGCTTTGGTCGGTCCGCATGTCGATCAGAAGATTACGCTGAAAAATAATATCGATGGCCGCACGACGGCAATCATGCAGGATGGGATCGTTTTCCTGCAGCAGCTGGGCGTCTGGAAAAATCTGGAAAAACACAGCGCACCGCTGCGTCGTATGCATTTAATCTCCGCCGACCAGGATATTGCATTTCCGTCAGACGAGATCGGCCTGCCGCAATTCGGTTTCAATATCCCCAATGTGTTGTTGAAGGATGTGTTGCTGGGGGCCCTGCAGAAACATGGATTGGTGACTCTGGTGGCCGGGACAATCGATCAGATTGTTTTTCCGACGGAAGAATCGCCGTTGCATGTCGTTTTACTGACCGGCAAACCACAGATAAAATTACAGGCCAAACTGGTGATCGCCGCCGATGGCGCGCGCAGCAAAGCCCGTGAAGCGGCTGGTATTATCGTATCACAACATGATCCGGATCAGGCGGCGCTGGTGGGTCTGGTGCAGGCGGACGAAACACATGCCGATACATCGACGGAATTTTATTACAGTGGTGGTCCGTTCACATTGGTGCCGACAATCGATCCATTACAGATGGCGTTGGTCTATTGCGATACGCCGGATAATCTCGATACGATCAAATCGCTGGATGAAGATGAATTAAACGCGCATCTGACAGAGATGAGCCAGAACCGTTTCGGCGATTTGCGGATGATCTCGCCGGTGCAATCCTGGCCGATCAGGCCGTTACGGGCTGAATCGCTGGTGGCACCGCATCTGGCACTGATCGGCGAAGCGGCGCATGTCATGCCGCCTTTGGCTGCACAGGGTTTCAATACATCCCTGCGTGATATTCAGGCTTTGTTGAGCGTGTTGTTGCAGACACAGAAACGCGGCCTCGATATCGCGCATCTGTCGCATTTGCGTCCCTATGAAGATCAGCGCCGCCAGGATATTCATCTGCGCAGCCGGACCGTCAATGGTTTGAATATATTTATCCGCCGTGACGACCAGATCGGCCGTCGTTTGCATGCGGCCGGTTTTATGGCGCTGGATAAAATCACGCCGCTGAAAAAACTGTTGATGAAATTCGCCCTGGCACCGCGCATAAAGGCCGTCGCATGAGCAGTCGTTTATTATCCCTGCATAACGAGCCGGACTGGCTGCAAAAAGTCAAAGCCCTGAATTGGGGGCTGGTGTTGCTCATCATCTCCGTCGCCAGTATCGGTTTCCTGGCGCTGTATTCCGCCGGTGGCGGTCATATCGAACCGTTTGCGGGCAAGCATGCGATGCGTTTCGGCGTCGGTTTTGTCGGCATGATGATTACGGCGATGATCTCGATCCGTTACTGGCGCGCGCTGGCCTGGCCCCTTTATGGTCTGGGTCTGTTGATGTTGTTATATGTCGATATACGCGGCCATATCGGGATGGGGGCGCAACGCTGGATCAATCTTGGTTTCATTCAGCTGCAACCGTCCGAATTCATGAAAATCGTGCTGGTCCTGGCACTGGCGGCCTATTACGAACGCGTTGATTCCGCCAATGTCTCGCGTTTGCGCAATTTGATCCCGGCTGCACTGATCATTCTGTTTCCGGTCGGCCTGGTGGTGACGCAACCGGATTTGGGAACAGGCATGCAATTGATGCTGCTGGGAACATCGATCCTGTTCCTGGCGGGAGTTAGCTGGTGGTGGTTTGCCGGTGGTGCCGCTCTGGTTGCGGCGGCTTTGCCATTGGCCTGGACGATGATGTACGAATACCAACGTAACCGTGTGCGCATCTTTTTAAATCCGGAATCCGATCCGCTGGGGACAGGTTATCACGTCAGCCAGGCGAAAATTGCCATGGGGTCCGGCGGTTTGAATGGCAAGGGATTCCTGCAGGGAACGCAGGCACGTTTGAATTTCCTGCCGGAAAAAGAAACAGATTTCGTGTTCACCTTGTGGACGGAAGAATGGGGCCTGATCGGCGGCGTCGCCTTGCTCGGCCTGTTTATGATGATCTTTTTATACGGCCTATTAATTGCCTTGCGTTGCCGTTACCCGTTCCAGCGTCTGGTAGCGATGGGTTTGACAATGAACATGGCGCTGTATGTTTTTATCAATAGCGGTATGGTGATGGGATTATTGCCGGTGGTGGGCGTACCGATGCCGCTTGTCTCACATGGCGGTACGGCGATGCTGGCCAGCATGTTTGCATTCGGCCTGATTTTATCCGCATCCATTCACCGTGATACGAAATTCAATCGTTATATCTAAGAGATTATCTTAAGCGCTGCGGCGGGTGTAATCGTTCAAAATGCTGTTCAGAACATTTTGTGACAGGGCGGCGTTTTTCCGCAGGCTGGCATAATAACGGCGGATCTGGCAGGCGGCGGATGAATCGGCCGGAAAACTGCATACAGGCGCCATCGGCGCATCAAATAAACGATGCAGCTGGACTTTATCAGTCAGGATGGTTGTTTTTCTCGTCATTGCCATCATC
>DASWYT010000141.1:0-3207 GCA_036404835.1 Alphaproteobacteria bacterium
GGCTTCGCCCCAACGGCCATCTTTATCTTCAATAACGATCCAGGCGGAGCAATCCATCTGTTTCTCATCGGTGACCGCATCATTGGAAAAATCGACGCCGCCTTCGATGGCCACCCACATATCCGCATCCGGTACTTTTGCCGCCAGAGCTTTGACACGGGCAATGGCGCAACGTTTGGTCTCACCATCGCTCATCGGCTGGGCTGGCAGATCAATGCCTGGATTTTGTCCCTCAACCTTGAAATCCGTATCCGGAAACATGGTTTCCAGAGCCTGTTTGGTGCTATCGATTTTGACCGGATTGGTCGAGGCAACGATGACTCTCATGATGATTTTCCTTTTTAAAATTACTTCGCGCTAAACCACAATTTGCCTTTTTTACCGATACTGCGTGTCACGATATCGTCAATATAGCCTTTATCGATCAATTCCTGCATACCTGAATCGACCATGTTTTTAAAACGGTCGTCTCCCAGCGGCAGCATAAAGGCACCGCTGCAATAATTCACCGGCTCGCCTACGGCTTTGATCTTACCGGGGCTCTTTTTATCGAACGAACTGATCGATAATGCCGTATTGAATGTCACATCGGCTTTTTTGGTAATCACCGAACTGAACAGATCGGATTCCGCATTAAATTCGCTGGCATCGAATGTCTTCATCTTTGGGAATGCATCATTTGCCGTAAATTCAAAAATCGAACCTTTTAAGATAACGGCCTTTATAGCGGGATTATTGATCAACGATAAATCATGGTCGAAACGCGTATCATCCGCCCGCGCCATGACATACATCGGCTCTTTTAAATAAGGGATCGAGAAATAAGCCGATTTGGTACGTTTTGCGTCATTGCAGACATGTGCGCACATCGCATCATAACGTTTCGTTTGCAATCCCTGTTCGGCATTGCCCCATCCGGCTTCTTCCGTCCATTCGATTTTAAGACCCAGACGCTTGCCGAGCATTTCGGCAATCTCGTAACTGAAACCGGCTTTTTTGCCTGTATTCGGATCGACATAGAAACCTGGGAACCATGTGGCGTAACCACAGCGGATCGTACCGGTGCGGATAACGCGGTCGAATGTATCCTCGCCTGCCGAGAGTTTTGTCACATCCGATTTCGAACAGGCAGCACTAAAAGCGACAATACCTAAAATCAATATTGTCGTGAGAATTTTCTGTTTCATGATCTTACTCCGCTGCTATACGTGCGACAGATTGGTCCAGGAAAGCCTGGATAGATTTCGCCATGGTTGGGGACGCACGGGAAATTGCGCATGTCTGGTAGAAATTGCTGACCGGCGAGACAAATGCATGCGTATCAAAACGCGGCGCGGATTTCACAGCCGGAACAGCCCAACCGGAAACCGGTATGATCACATCCAGTGCAGCAAATACGTTGTTTGTATCGATCATGCGCTGGCGCAGTTCGGCGGCGGTCTTGTAAGGCAATGCTGTTGCAGCATCCTCCAGCAGATTTTCAGCCAGGGCGCGAATGATCTTCCAGTCTTCCTTCGCTTCACCCGGTGGGAAAGCGGCCTGGCGAGCCTGTTGGACACGGCCTTCGGTATTCACGTACAAGGCGTTTTTCTCGGTATAGGCAGCGCCCGGTAAAATCACATCGGCATGTTGCGCAACGACATCGCCATGATGGCCTTGATAGATCACCAACGCATTGCCCAATTGTGCCGGATCGATTTCATCGGCGGCCAGAACATAGACGGCCTTGATCGAACCCTTCTGGCAACCGGCATAGATGCTTTGCAGATCCTTGCCACCAGCCTGAACGAAACCAAGATCCAGCGCACCGACACGGGATGCAGCCAGTTGCAGGATATTGTAACCGTTCCAACCGTCACGGACGATATTGAACTGGCTGGCCAGTTGGAAGGATAATTGCTGGATCGCCGCACCGTCTTTACGGGACAATGCACCTGCACCGACGATCACCATCGGTTTTTGCGCATTTTTCAGCACATCGGCAAAAGCACCATTCCCGGCGATCAAATTGGATAATTCTTTCGGACCGTCACCGATATGGGTGTATGGATAGGTGTAATCCCCGCCCTCACCCACAATGGCGACCTGGACTTTACGCTCGACCCACGCGCGGCGGATACGGGCATTAATCATGGTCGCTTCACGTTTTGGCATCGCGCCGATCAACAAGATCACATCCGCTTCATCGATACCGGCGATGGTGGAATTCATCGTGTAATGCGCACGGTTGGACACATCATAATTTGCACCATCGGTGCGGCATTCCAGATGGCTGGAACCAAGACCATTCATCAGGTCTTTCAGCGCCATGATGGCTTCGCAATCGGTTTGATCCCCCACCAGCGCCGCAATCTCGGAACCTTTCAGTTCTTTTAATTCACTGGTGATAAAACCAAACGCTTCATCCCATGTCGCAGCTGCCAGTTTGCCATCTTCATTCCGTACAAACGGACGATCCAGACGCTGGTATTTCAAACCGTCATACGCGAAACGGGTTTTGTCGTTGATCCATTCCTCGTTCACTTCTTCGTGCAAACGCGGCAGGATACGCATCACTTCAGCATTGCTGCGGCTGTCGACACGGATATTGGAACCGACCGCATCCATCACATCGATGCTTTCCGTCTTGCGCATTTCCCATGGACGGGCTTTGAACGCATAAGGCTTGCTGGTCAGCGCACCGACCGGGCAGACATCGATAATATTACCGGATAATTCAGACGACACGAATTTCTCAACGAACGTACCGACCTCAGTATCTTCACCACGACCGAGCAAACCCAGATCATTGCAACCACCAATCTGTTCACCAAAGCGAATGCAGCGTGTGCAATGGATGCAACGTGTCATCGTGGTTTTGATCAGCGGGCCAAGGTCTTTATCTTTGACGGCACGTTTTTCTTCGTGATAACGGCTGCGGTCGAAACCATAGGCCACCGCCTGATCCTGGAGATCGCATTCGCCACCCTGATCGCAGATCGGGCAATCGAGCGGGTGGTTGATCAGCATGAATTCCATCACGCCGTGGCGGGCTTTATGCACCAGTTCGGAATTGGTTCTGATCTCCATGCCTTCAGCCGCTTTGATCGCGCAGGATGGTACCGGCTTTGGCGCCCCGACCTGTTCAACCAGGCACATGCGGCAATTCGCCGGCACGGATAATTTATCGTGGTAACAAAAACGCGGAATCTCGACACCGACCATTTC
>DASWYT010000142.1:0-2696 GCA_036404835.1 Alphaproteobacteria bacterium
CAATGACATGACACGTGCCATATCGCGGCCGCTGAATTTATCGCGCACGATGGAGACAGACGCGATATAAGGTCCGGCTACGCCGATACCCTGCAACATGCGACCGGCCAACATAACGGGCAGGGTCGCTGCGCAATAACAGATGATACTGCCCATCAGGAACAGGCCGATCCCGATAAACAGGATTTTCTTACGGCCCCAGGCATCGGATAAAGGGCCTGATATAATTTCGCCTATCGCCATGCCAAAGAAGATGAAGCTGATAATATATTGCGCATGGTTTGGATTGGTGATTTTCAGATCCGCACCGATGACACCCAGCGCCGGCAGCATCGCATCGATGGATAGCGCAACGATAGACATCAGCAAGGCCATCAGCAGGGTGAATTCGCGGCTGGCAATCTGGGTATTCCCATCGGCAACATGAAGAGACATGACAGGCTTTCTAAAAGGACAGGGATGCGGTTTAGTTCTTAAACCCTGGAGCAGGGGAAAGCAATTTGATTCCCCTGTCCGGGTGTTAAAAACAGGACTTGCATTATACCCTATAGGGGTATATAATAGAGCTATGAAACATAGTCTTTCCCTCTGTATAGCACTGATTCTGCTGGCCGGAACGGCACAGGCCAGGCCTTTATCCTATCCGGGCGGCCCGATGCTGATGTCCGATAATGACGTCATGCAGAATAATGTCTTTGCCGGTTATACGGTCGATCCGAAAAATGCATTCGGTTATCGCCTGATGTATGACCGTGATACGGCATCGACCTTTCATGGCGCGCAATGGAACCATCTGCTCAACCGCTGGAACAATCCGGATTCACAGGCCAATCTCTATCTGCAAAGTGCTGTCGGCGTGATCGACCGCCAGAGCGAAGCACCAGGGCAGGAATATCAGCCCGGTGCAATGACCGGCATTTTGGCCGATTGGGAAGACCGCCGTTTCTTTGTGTCGTACGAAAATAAAGTACGGATCGCCGAAGACGAACAATGGCGCAATTTCACCCAGAGCGGCCGTCTTGGTATCGCACCTTATGTGGCGGAGGCCGGATCATTGCACACCTGGCTGATGGTGCAATTCGATCATCGTCCACAACTGAATGACACATTCACAACAACGCCTCTGGTGCGTTTGTTCTATGATTCCTATCTGGTTGAGGCCGGATATAATATCGATGAGCAGACACCTTTGGTTAATCTGATGATTCATTTTTAAAAGGAGTTCCTCATGTTCAAACAAATCCTGACGATTGCATTGTTATCCACCGCCATCATCACACCGGTTTTTGCAGCGGATAAAACACCTGTTGTAAAACCTGTTCTGACAAAGACCATTCATATCGGTGTGAACGGTATGGTGTGCGATTTCTGTGCGCAATCACTGAAGAAAGTTTTCGGCAAGCAAAAAGGTGTCGAGACAGTCGCGATCAGCCTGGAGAAAAAACTGATTACCCTGACCGTTGCACCAGATACGAAACTGGATGATGCGACGATCACCAAACTGGTAACCGATTCCGGTTATGCCGTCGAAAAAATCAGCCGTCTGTAAGAGGGGGATATCATGCACAAGACAATCAATGTCCTGACACTTTTAACAAGCAGCAGCACCTTATTGTGCTGCGCCTTGCCGGCTTTGCTGGTAACGATTGGGGCCGGAGCAACATTGGCCGGTCTGGTGAGCAGCGTGCCACAACTGACGGTAATCTCCGATCATAAACAGGCTTTGTTTATCTTCTCAGCGATCATGCTGACGCTTGCGGGAATCCTGCAATACCGCCAGCGTCATGCGCCTTGCCCCATCGATCCCCATATGGCGAAAGCCTGTGGCAAGACACGTCGTGTCAGTCTGGGTATCTATTTCTTTTCGCTGACCATTTACCTGACCGGTTTCAGCTTTGCCTATATCATTCCACGTTTCATGTAAGAGGAGGCCGCTATGAAAGACGATTGCTGCACAACCCACCCGGATTACCAGGCGGAATTGCCACGCCTGAACCGCGTCGCCGGCCAGATCGAAGGCATCAAGAAGATGATCGGCGAACGCCGTTACTGCCCGGACATCCTGGCCCAGCTGCGCGCGGCCCGGGCGGCTTTGCGGACTATCGAGGCCAGTATCCTGGAAAGCCATCTGGGCGCCTGTGTCACGGATGCGGTCAAACAGGGGAATGCGGCTGAGAAAGAGGCCAAAATTTCCGAAATTGTCAATCTTTTCAAGCGTTACGAAGAATAAGGGCGCATACGCCAGTACCTATGGTTAACATATTTAATACCTTTTGGGTCTAATATGGAATTTGGAACTGGAGAAATTGTGCCATGCGGAAGAATTCGCGATTCGGCTTGTTGCTCGGTATGTGCCTGGCGTTTACGCCAGCATGCGCCATGGCGAGTGAAGAAGCCCCGAAAAAAGAAGGGAACGATCCCGTCTTTGTGAAGATCAATCCGATCAATATTCCAGTGATCCGTAAGAACGGCACGACCAGCGTGCTGGCGCTTGATATTATTGCTGAAGTGAAAACACAGGCGGACCGTGAAAAGGTCGAAGCCATCCGTCCGAAATTGCGCGACAATTTCATCCGTGCGCTCTATGGCAATCTGGAAATCAATAAACTTGTCAAATCAGACGGTGTGCTGGATATCGACAAGGTGAAGATACGTTTGCTGAAGACCAGCCTGTATGTGATGAAAGAGCCGATGAT
>DASWYT010000143.1:0-3973 GCA_036404835.1 Alphaproteobacteria bacterium
TAAAAACCCTTGACATTTCCAAATAGTTAGCATAATATTAATGCTCGCACGGGGGATGCCATGAATAATCCATTTAAAATGATGTCTTTGAAAAAAATGATGAAACTGGGACTCGGACTGGGTCTGGCCGGGTTGTTGGGCGGCCAGCAGGAGGCCTCTGCCCAGACACCAGCGCCAAAAGAAGGCGAAAAGATCTATTGGGAAGATAAAAGCATCCTGCTTTTTAAATTTGACCCGAAGCGCGACAAGATGGTGAGCGTCGAGACCGGGTACGGCATGGAAATTTACAACATTCCCTCCATGGGTACCGGCCTGTTCCACAATGGCCGGGCGCAAGTATCATTTTTGACCGATGGGTATGAATCACGCATCCATCCTTATGTCGCTGCCAATTATTATTACATGCAGCAGATGATCAAATACAAACAAACCTGGAACAATGCCTATAATGCCGGTTTCAATATCGGCCGGGAAAGCTATCTCTACCAATCCTCCGGCATGGCTGGCGAAATCGGCATGAAAGCCAACTGGCAAATGAATGACCGCGTTGCCTTGTCTGCACAAGCTTATGGCCAGAGTTCCGTTCCTTATTTCGATGCGCCAATTGCCTTTGGTGGCGGTGTCCGCGCCGGTGTTGATGTCCGGTTATTCCAGATCGCCGGTTCCGATGTCGTCGCCCATGCCTCCGTCAATGGCGGTTACCAACGCACCATCACAGAAGACATGCGCCAGACCTATGCCGCCGCCGGTCAAACCATCCGCATGCAGGATGTTCCGTTCAAAGAATATATACGCATGAATGCCGGTCTGAAATTGAAATTCCCGACCTGGAAAAAAGCCCAGAGAGACAAGAAAAAGGCCGCCTCCCTGCAAAAATCACCAAAATCCGCCTGGCACATGAATGCCAGTTCGGTCATTGAAAAACTGCAAGGCAAGAAACCGCAGAAACGCCTGGCGTCTGCGAAACAACAACCTGCGCAACCACCGGTTTTGCTGGCTGAGCAATTCTGGGCTTTGACGGAAAAGAATACAGGACCGGCTCTTCTGACGCTGCATAAAGCGCCAACCGTTTAAGACGCTTTCTTCTTGCTTTCCTCGGCCATATGCTGGCGCTGATCGACAATCGAACGGCGCACGGCGCGGGTGCGGGTGAACACCTCGAATAATTTCTCGCCATCACCCCAGCGGATCGCTTTTTGCAATTCCGCCAGATCTTCGGTGAAGCGCTGCAAACCATCCAGCACCGCTTCCTTGTTCGTCAGGAAAATATCGCGCCACATAGTCGGGTCCGATGCCGCGATCCGCGTGAAATCGCGGAAACCACCGGCGGAATACTGGATTACTTCATCCTGTAAATCACTGCCCAGATTGACCGCCGTATCGACAATCGTATAAGCAATCAAATGCGGCAAATGCGATGTCATGGCCAGAACACGGTCATGATGCTGCGGCGTCATGATGGTCACTTTGGCCTTGGTGCGCTGCCAGAATTGTTCCAGCTTTTTGACGCTTTGCTGATAATCCGCATCATCATTCTCCAGCGGCGTCAGGATAAACCAGCGCTCGGCAAAGAGTTCGGCAAAACCGGCGGAGGGGCCGGAATTTTCCGTACCGGCAATCGGATGGCCGGGTATGAAGTGCGCATGCGCCGGTAATTTATCCTGCAATATATCGACCGCCGCCTGTTTCACTGAACCGACATCGCTGACGATAGTGCCCGGTTGCAGATACGGGCTGATCTGGCTGGCCAGTATCTCATACGCACCCAGTGGCGTACAGAAAATCACCAGGTCGCATTCTTTCAAAATAACCGCATCGGTGCCCGCCGCATCAGCCAGCCCCAGATGCAATACTTCTTTTGCTACGGCATCTTTTTCCAGCACGACGATTTTTTCAGCCAGACCATACTCACGGATTGCACGGGCCGTCGAGGAACCGATCAGGCCGCAACCGATTAAACCAACCTGTTTAAAGATAAAATCTGTCATGTCTGTCACTTACACTTTGGCCGGAAGATGGCACAAACGGTCGGATGCGGTTTCGATAGCTTGCGTCATTCTGGCAAAAGCTTCTTCCGTCGGCAGATCGGCTGGAATGGATGGCAGGATTTCCACCGTGATCACACCTGATTTTTTAAAGAAAGCGTTTTTCGGCCAGAATAAACCGGCATTCAATGCCACCGGTACAATCGGCACATGCAGACCTTCATAGAGTTTCATGATACCGAATTTATACGGGCGGGTTTCGCCGACCGGCACGCGCGTCCCCTGCGGAAAGACCAGGATATTGCGGCCGTTATTCACCGCTTCCAGCGCCGCCTTGACCATATCGCTCATTGCCTCTTTGCCTTTGGTGCGATCGATCGGCACCAATCCCATGGCACGGCCATAACGACCCCATACCGGAATATCGAGCAGGCCTTTTTTCGCGATAATCGCCGTGCGGTCACCAAAAATACGATAGACTTTCAATGTCTCCCACGCAGATTGGTGTTTTGCCGCGATGATAAAAGGCGCCGGTGGCAGGTTTTCCATCCCGGTCACGCGGTAATCCAGATTCATGATGTATTTCTCCATCATGTAAACCTTCCAGAACCACAGCAATGAAATGGCGCGTTTGACTCTCATCGGCATATACAGGCCGGGAATGCAAACGGCCATCATAATACCGGTAAAGCCGTAAAAACCGATGGTGAAAAAGATGCTGCGCACGGCATCCACAAAGCGCTTCATAGTTTGTCTCATTTCTTATATCGCCATAAAAGGATTTCCGGCCAGGTCAGCAGATATTTGTTGAAGGCCAGGAAAGACAGCACGACCGCATCGCGGTGCATATACCATTTCTTCCGCTGCAGCATGTCCGGCGTGACGCTGGCGGGGATCAGTGTGACCTCATGCGGCAGGACACTGCGCAAATGCAGGATGGCGCGTGGCATGTGATAATTGGATGTTACCACGATCAGGCTCTTCATCGCATGCGCATCGACCCATTTCGCCGTTTCCTGGGCATTGCCGGCCGTATCGATGGCACCGAACCCCAGATCGATCCGGCTGGCCAAAGCGGATGACACGTGATGCAGCACCAGTAACTCGCGCAATTTCACATCGCGGTGCACGCCGCTGATCAGGGCCCGATGAGCCATCCCCTTGTCGAGCATCTCCAGCCCTCTGTCGACACGCTCAGCCCCGCCCGTCAGGATAACGATTCCGTCTACCTGGGTCTGGGCCGGCAAAGGCGGGTAATGGTTGATCTGCCAATAATAGGCAGCGGCCAAAAGCAGATAAATCGCCAGGCCCAGCACCAAAAACCGATTAAAATACTGCAAAATAAATTGCATAAGATCGTTATCCGTGTCTTCACGTTACATTTCTTTAAGGACAGCGCGGATAGTATCATAACTAGACTTTCGCGAATACACCCTTTCTTTAGGCACCCATGGCTCCTATACGCTCCCCGAAAAACAAGCCGTCCCGCCCCAAGATAATGGCGACCCAGACCCTGAAATCACCGGAAACGCTGATGAAGGAAGGTTTCCAGCTTCATACCGCCGGCAAGAATGACGAGGCCGTCGCCGTCTGTAAAAAAATCCTGCAAAAAGTGACTATCGGCGAAACGGCGGAAAGCGCCGGCCTGCTCTGGATCAAGATTGCGCCCGACGATGCCAAGGGCTGGAACATGCTGGGCCAGGTGTTGACCAATAACAACAAGCCGGGCGATTCCGCCAAGGCCCTGTCGATTGCCCTGCGTCTCGATCCGAACTTCATCGATGCCTATATGAACCAGGCGATCCTGCAAAAATTCTGCGGCTATCTGAAACCGGCGCGCGACAGTTACGATCATGCGCTGACGCTCGACCCTGAGAATAAACGCCTGCGCACCAACCGCATTAATGTGCTGCTCGATATGGGGTTGTGGGACGAAGCCAAGATCGATGTCGACTGGCTGGCAGAGCATTACCCGAACGAAGCTGTCA
>DASWYT010000144.1:0-3211 GCA_036404835.1 Alphaproteobacteria bacterium
CCAAGAGTGGTAAGGTATTTATTGTAGTTACGCATAAGAGCCTCCTGTGCGCTTGGTTTGTTGAAGTATAGGGTAGAATTGTTCATCTTTCAAACCCCTTTCCAGGTTTATTATTTGAAAACATCAATACCTTTGGTTGTGTTGGTCCAGTTCAGATCGGTAGTCCCGGATTTGCCAAAGACAGTCTGCTCAGCCGAGATAGCAAGCGACCCGATATACATCAGGATGCCCCCAAGGACGACCAAGTACAGTTTTTTCCATTGAGGCGCCGGATTGCGCCCGTCAGTGAGACCTTTAAAAAATCCATGCAGACCGGCCATGACGGTGATAACACCCATCAGGACGGTGATTCGTTTATACAGGTTTGGCACAACGGCCACCTGTTGCAAGATGCGCTCATTGACCCGGTCAAACGTGGTCGGAATTTGCGCAAAGGCAGGGGATACAACACAAATAGCCAACAGGGTCATGACCAGCAAAGCCAGAGGGCGAAATGGTGTGTGAGTGTGTTTTATCAGCATCCGCCGCCTCCAAAGCCTTTGAAGACGAAATATTGCGCATCCTGTACGAAGGTGCGTTGTACGACATCCGAGAAGTAATAGACATTGGCCAGCATACCGCCGGCAATAATATGGGTGGATGCCCCCATCAAGGATGCTTGGCCGCCATCGGCGTGGGTTTTCAACATAAAGAGACCTCTGACTACTGAGATATAGCCAACGATTCTTAAGAATTGGAAAATTGCCCAAAGCACATCTTCAGCGCGATCACTTAAAGGAGATTGGTCGCAGAGCAGGACATTAGCGTATAATTCATTTACCCCGAAGAGCGAGCCTTGCAGGATGTTCATCAGGTAACCTAATGACATCAGGCCGGCGGAAATGATGAAAATCATCCAGGAACCAAAGCCGCCGGGGGCGGTCGGGCCTTTGCCATCGCCATTGGCCAGGCGCTGGATACCGCGTATCAACAGGATCAGGCCAGCCAGGTAACAGAAATAAGGCAGGGCATAGCCCATGAACGGTTTGAAGAAATCCGTGACGAAACGGCCCATCGCTTCATCCAGGCCTGGACCGCTGAAAGAGCGGGCGGAATCACCGCTCAGGCTGATAGAACGTTGGCCTAAACCGCCGCCAGTGGTGCTTTGCATCATCATATTGACCATGAAAGGCAGGGCGATCAAAGCGGCACCACCGCATAATTTAAAGAGAGAAGCGCTTAGAGGTTTGGCGTTTTGGCCGCCTTCACCGGTGGAACGCAGCATTTGAATACCACCGACGCAATACCAGACGCCCAGGACGAAACAAATGGCAGACAGGAAGGATTGGGCCGGCAGAATGTCGGTATATGTGTTTCTAACCACTTCACCCAGCGTATGCGATTGTGCAAATGCCGGGCCAGCCTGGAGCATAAAGAAGGCGCCGACCAACAGCCAAAGCCCTGCTTGCAGGGCTGGATTATAAAAGCTGTTGCGGGTCATCGGATTAGGCATGATTCTCGTTTCTAATAGATACTATTT
Organism: Alphaproteobacteria bacterium; assembly: GCA_036404835.1. Taxonomy (GTDB): domain Bacteria; phylum Pseudomonadota; class Alphaproteobacteria; order Micavibrionales; family SZUA-601; genus DASWYT01. The sequence goes on from DASWYT010000144.1 coordinate 1,520, forward strand.
AATCACATATTAATATAAATATCAAATAAAATTTTATCTATTAAGAAATGGGGGTGACGCCTAATTTATAAGCTGTTTTAGTTAATATTTATGGACGGATTGTGGCGCCGCTGCTGGTTTTGACAACCCAGCTACCGCCTTCTTGTGTAATAGCGGTGATGGTGCCGCTGCCTGGCAAGGCCTGGCCGACTGTATAGCGGACCATTTCTTCGCTGCCCGGCTTGGACAACCAGGCGGCATCAGGTTGGGCTGAGCGCAATTGCCAGGACGTGCTGACGACTGGTTTTGGTTTGACCGCTGCTTTTTTCGGAGCCGGTTTCTTCACCGGGGCCGGAGCAGGCGAGGCTTCTTCTGTTTTCTCAACGGCGGCAGGTGCTGCAGAGGATGCCGGAACGGCTTCACGATTTTGCAGTTCTGTGGCCAGTGTTTCCGTGCGTTTATCCAACGCATCGAGACGCAAGGTAACAGCTTCCAGCTGGCTGGTCAGTTTTGCAATCATCTCAGCAGATGGCAGTGCGTTGATTTTTTCTTCCAGCGCGGTGACTTGCGCATCGGCAACGCCGTTGCTTTCTATTGGCGCAGGAATTGTCGGTGCAGGAGCTGTGGCAAGAACAGGTTCTTCCGGCGGTGTCGGCATAGCGACATCAGCAGGCGGAGGCGTGACCGGTGTCAGGCTCTCAGGAGATGTGAGGGTCGCTGTCGGTTCCGGCAAGGATGGCTTGATGTTCTCATTGGCGTCCGGTGTCGTCGGAGATGGTTCTGCAACACGTTCCGGCGCGTCCACTGTGGCGGTGGTATCACCGGCGATTGGTGCGGCTGGAGCCGGCAGGGCGCTGTTATCAATGCCATTCGCATCAGCAGGCGGTGCTGGTGGTGTAGCAGCGTTCTCTGTTGGAACAGGCGGTATTTCTGTGCTTTCGGCAAGGACAGCATCGGCTGGGACTGTGCCATCATCACCCAGGGCCGGCGGGGCCGGTGGCGGAACATTCGCATCCGCAACAGGTGGTGGCGGTGGCGGAGTCATTTCGCTTGGCGTCGTGCTGTCGCCGGTGGTCACGCTTGGTGGCAAAGCATCATTATTATCGGCGGTTGCGCCGCTTGGCAGGACACCATCGCCTTGTGCTGCCTGTTGCGCATTGATCAGCGGCTCAAAATAGAATTTGTAACCGATACCGCCGATACCCGCGAGAACAAGCAGGAAGATAATCGTGATAAGCGTTTTTTTGCTTTTTGCTTTTGGTTCTTCACTGAAATCATCACCATAGACCTGATCATCGGCATTCACGTCAAAATTATCGAATTGATCGAAATCGTTTTGATTATCGAGATTATCATCCGTGATTTGATTCATCGTGATCGTACCTTAGCGCAAAGTGGTCAGAATTAAAGTGGCGGAATGCCGGGTAAAATACCCTAAACCTGGCTTATCTTAGCCCGTTCCCCTGTTGAAGGAAAGTCCCGTTACTACCTGTCATATTATTGTTATTGCTGCTGACATTATTGGTTGTTGGCTGGACGACAGTAGCACCTTGTGCCTGGATCGGTATGGCCATGCGCGGGTCATTCATAAATGCACTGCCCGAAGCCTGTCCGGTTGGATAGTTATTATTGCCCTGGCCAGTAGTCTGTGCAGGCACCTGATCAGCATTCGCTTCCGTGACCGAACTCATGAACAGCAGGCCAATCCGTGTT
>DASWYT010000145.1:0-5061 GCA_036404835.1 Alphaproteobacteria bacterium
AATATTGTGGCGAAAAAGCCACAGGCCTGTGACCGGAGCCGCACACCTTACTAATTTAATAGCTGATATAGTTAAAGAATGGATTAAAAATCATTCAACTATTTGATTTTGAACAAGAATTATCCTTGTCAAGGCCATAAAAAAGGCCGGTCGAAACCGGCCTCTGAAAGAAGGATATTTTGCTTTAGACCATGCCGAATTTGGTTTTGATCTTTGCATCAATGCCACCTGGATCAAGGGTTTTTGTCGCTTCGCATAAGACACCCCAGGCCTGATTGCTTGTTTCCGGATCGGTCGAACGCATCAGTTCTTTTACAAACTGATCTTTGTTTTTCTGGAAAGCCGCAAAATGTTCTTCCTTGTCTTTGCGTTTAAAATCAAAATAGACTTGAGCTGTTTCCGGTGAATGAATGCCATACAGTAAATCCAGGGCTTCTGTGTATTTTCCGGTGCCCTCGGAAAAATCTTTCATAAAGCTTTTATCTGCATCTTCAAGACAGATATTGGTAAAGCTAATGACGATCTGATGATTTGCATCGTTCAGTCCGACATTCTTTAATGCATTGTCAAAATGCTGCATCATGGAGCCAAGCTGTTCCGTACCCATTGCCCCGTTTGCGTTTTCACGTGCTTCATTGTGAATAAGCCATTGTTGGGACTTGTATTCGTCTTTCTTGCCCTCATATTGCATCTTGATATATTTCGAATGCACCAGAATGTTAGCGTATAAGTGGCGCGTGAATGATGGGATATCCCAAGTGTTAAACATGATTTTTCCGTTGTTTATGATTTTTTATTTATACATAACATAACGGACGCGCACGCATTTTGTCAATTGAATAATATCATGTATTTTCAATCGATTAAAATGAATTTCGGCGCTGTTAATGACGTTGCGCGGTAAAGGTAAAGCGCTTGTCCTTATCCAGGCCCACTTTGATGGTTTCGCCATCATGGATCGTGCCGGCCAGGAGTTTTTCGGCCAGCGGGTTTTGCAGCGTTTGCTGGATGACGCGTTTCAGCGGGCGGGCGCCATAGACCGGGTCGTAACCCTGGTCGCCGAGCAACTGCATGGCGTTATCCTCAATCGCCAGGGTGATGTGACGTTCGCCGAGCAGATGCTGCAGGCGTTGCAACTGGATCTGGACGATATCATGCATCTGTTCGCGGCTGAGACGCTGGAACAGCAGGATATCATCGAGACGGTTGAGGAATTCCGGACGGAAGGCTTTGCGCACGTCATTCATCACGGCGTCGCGCGCATGATCCACCGGCTCGCCATCTTTCAGGCGGACGAGATGTTCGGCGCCCAGATTGGATGTCAGTATGATCATACTGTTTTTGAAATCGACCGTGCGGCCCTGGCCATCGGTCAGGCGGCCGTCATCCAGCACCTGTAATAATGTGTTGAACACATCCGGGTGGGCTTTCTCGACTTCATCGAACAGGATGACCTGGTACGGACGGCGGCGGATGGATTCCGTCAGCACGCCACCTTCTTCATAACCGACATAACCCGGAGGCGCGCCGATCAGGCGGGACACAGAATGTTTCTCCATGAACTCGGACATATCGATACGCAGGATCGCCTGATCATCATCGAACAGGAATCCGGCCAGCGCTTTTGCCAGTTCCGTTTTACCGACACCGGTAGGTCCCAGGAACAGGAAAGAGCCAATCGGACGGTTCGGGTCCTGCAATCCGGCACGCGCGCGGCGCACGGCGTTCGAGACGGCATGAATTGCTTCACGCTGGCCGATCACGCGCTTGCCAAGATAATCTTCCATGTTGAGAAGTTTCTCGCGCTCGCCCTGCAGCATCTTGTCGACCGGAATACCGGTCCAGCGTGACACGACCCCGGCAATATCATCGGCGGTGACTTCCTGATTGACCATCCGTTCGGCCTGGCCGCTTTCCGTGTCGCGCAATTGTTTTTCCAGATCGGGAATCTGGCCGTATTTCAATTCACCGGCGCGGGCCCAGTTGCCTTCACGTTCCGCACGTTCCAGATCGAGACGCGCCAGTTCCAGTTGCTCTTTCAGTTTTTGCGATGCCTGAAGCTGGTCTTTTTCCGCCTGCCATTGCGATGTCAGCGTGTGCGAGCGTTTTTCCAGATCGGCCAGTTCGCTGCTGATTTTTTTCAGACGGTCCTGGGATGCGCTGTCTTTTTCTTTTTTCAGCGCTTCATGTTCGATTTTCAGTTGAATGATGCGGCGATCCAGTTCGTCGATGGCTTCCGGTTTGGAATCAACGACCATGCGCAAACGTGATGCGGCTTCATCGATCAGGTCGATAGCCTTGTCCGGCAGGAAACGGTCGGTGATATAACGGTTCGACAAAGTCGCTGCGGCAACGATTGCCCCATCGGTAATACGCACGCCATGGTGCAGATCATATTTTTCCTTGATGCCGCGCAGGATCGAGATCGTGTCCTCGACATTCGGTTCGGCAATAAAGATCGGCTGGAAGCGGCGGGTCAGGGCGGCATCTTTTTCAACATGCTGACGGTATTCATCCAGTGTCGTCGCACCGACCATGCGCAATTCACCACGCGCCAGCGCGGGTTTGAGCATATTGGATGCATCCATCGCGCCATCGCCACCTTTGCCCGCGCCGATCAGCGTGTGCATTTCGTCGATGAAGATAATCAATTGCCCGGCGGCTTCGCGGATTTCATGCAGCACGGCTTTGAGGCGTTCCTCGAACTCGCCGCGATATTTTGCTCCCGCCACCATGGCACCCAGATCGAGCGACAATAATTTTTTATTCTGCAGGGACTCCGGTACATCACCTTTTATGATGCGCTGGGCCAGGCCTTCGATGATCGCAGTCTTGCCGACACCCGGTTCGCCGATCAGCACCGGATTGTTTTTGGTGCGGCGGGACAGGATTTGGATCGTGCGGCGGATTTCCTCGTCGCGGCCGATCACCGGGTCGAGCTTGCCGTCCGCGGCCATGGTGGTCAGGTCGGTCGTGTATTTTTTCAGCGCTTCAAACTGGTCTTCGGCCTGGGCGCTGTCGGCGGTACGGCCTTTGCGTTGCGCATTGATCGCCTGGTTTAATTTCACCGGATCGGCACCGTTTTTTTTCAGCATTTCAGCGACGGAATCCTCGCCGGTCATCATTGCCTGCAAGACGCGTTCACCGGTGATAAAAGCGTCACCTGCTTTTTTCGCCAGATCTTCGGCGCGGTCGAAAATTTTAGCTGTATCGGTATGCAGATACAGATTGGTCGCACCCGATCCCTGCACGGACGGCATGGCGGCCAGCGCCTTGTCGTTGGCGGCGGTCAGTTGTTTCAGATTGACGCCGCTCCCTGACAGGATTTGCGGCAGTTGCTTGTCTTCGTCATCGAGCATCACTTTCAGGATATGATCCGGCGAAAGCTGCTGGTGGTTGTGACGGAGGGCGAGGGATTGCGCCTGTTGGATAAAGCGGCGGGTTTTGTCGGTCAGACGTTCGAAGTCCATGTGTGGCACCTGAAGTTTGCTGGTTGTGAGCCCGAAACGGCACTCAATGAGAAAGGAGCGATCCCGTATGGCGACCGCTCCTTATTAATGTAAACAACAAAGCTTAAAAGGCAATTATTCCGTGTCGGCACCGTCGGTGCTGTCGGCAACAGGCTTGCGGACCGGGGCACGGCGGACACGACCGAAAGCAGCCGGGGCGGCTGGCTCTGCTGCGTCCGGGGCGGCGGCATCAGCGGCCGGAGCCGGTGTGGCTTTGATCGGGATATCTTTTTTCAGGAAGGATGGCATGTCTTCGTCGCGCATCTGACTGGTGCCCTGATTGTCGCGGGCATGCGGCCCTGGGCGACGACCCATGACACGGCCACCGGTCGAAGCGGCTGCGGTCGTCCCGCGCGGCTCATCCGACTGTTGTGGTGCTGCGGCGGCTGGCTGTTCAGTTGGTGAAGGCTGGCGACGGGCATAAGGCTGGCGCTGTTGCGGCTGCGGGTCAGCCTGGTCATAGTCATTCTGGTCAGGCTGTGGCTGGCCGGATTGTTGTTGACCCTGATTTTGCTGTGGCTGGCCATTTTCGCCATCCATAGCGGGTTGTTGTGCCTGGTACTGGGCGCGCTGCGCTTCGCGTTCACGCTCGACCTGGCCGTTCTCTTCCATGATCTCATTATAAAGACGCTGGTAATGTTCGGCATGCTGGTAGCAATTCAGCATCAACACGGTGTCGCCGCTGGCGTGCGCATCACGGGCCAGGCCTGAATATTTTTCCACCAATTGCTGGGCCGTCCCGCGGACACGACCATCCGGACCGGCGCTCTCAAACACATGGTTGATGCGGTTTACATGGCGACGCTGGCCGCCTTGCTGGTGTTGCTGGTTATTATTGTGACGCGGACGGAAATTCTGACGGTTGTTATAACGGTTATTATTGCCGTTATTGTTGTTATTGCGGTGGAAAGCCATATAAACCTTGAAGAGTGATATTTTGATTGGTGTAAAGTTAAGCTTAACAAGGACTTATTTTTGTCCCGGATCAAAAGTCAACATGTTGACTGGGAAGCTTAAAGGATCACCCTGTGGTGCGTCCTGACCTTAATTATATCCCATCCAGCCGGGATTGCAAGGAGAATCTCGGAAAAGGAATGAAAAACAGGCGCTTGCGAGGCAATGGAATCATGTTATAAATGTTTTACTTAATAAACCAGACGGAGCTGAAGCATGCTGTTATATCGCGAACAATACGATCCCGTTTTGGGCTATATACGGCCGCTGGATACATTTGGTGATAATGCAGCCTTGGAAAAGGTTGAAGGCCATATCGATGATGACGTATTTCGTCAGAAGATTGCACGGGCTCATATTGATTTCATCAACAGCCAGGTTGATTGCACGGGTCAGGAAAAGCGACTTTATGATATTCAGAGTAATGCCAACTGTATTTGTCATGCGCTTGTTGTTGCAGCGTCCATTGCGCCGGAAAATGATCAGGATATGGGATCAGAGATTGCAACAATGATGGAAAATATGCTGTTCGTAAAATTGGAGCCGGAATCACTTCAGGCCGATTGCGAAGGGTTTTTCCAAACGTGGTATTTGCAGA
>DASWYT010000146.1:0-27313 GCA_036404835.1 Alphaproteobacteria bacterium
TTCAATCTTAATTAGGGTTAACACCAATATAAATTATAGCAATATATTCCTATTTTGTCAATATCAATATGCTTGACCGCTCAAGCATAGTGTACTATACTGATCCCATGAACCGGAAGTCTACCGCAGAACGCGCCAAGATACTTCAGTTGCTAGTCGAGGGTAATTCCCTCCGGGCGACCAGCCGGATTGCTGACTGCTCTATTAACACCGTCTACAAGCTGTTCGCCGATGCCGGTGAAGCATGTAACTGGTACCAAGACCAGGTTCTACGTAATCTGACCTGCCAGCGGATAGAGGTCGACGAGATATGGTCCTTTGTTTATGCGCGTCGCCAGAACGTCAGACCTGATATGGAAGTACCCGCTGGTGATATCTGGACCTGGACCGCTCTATGCCCTGATACCAAGCTGATGGTCTCCTGGTACATCGGCAATCGTGACAGGGCAGCTGCTGAACAGTTTATGCTGGACCTGTGTCAGAGATTCCAGAACCGTATTCAGCTCACCTCTGATGGCATGCCAGCCTATAAGGATGCGGTGGATAATGCCTTTGGCTCTGAAGTCGATTTTGCCATGTTAGTTAAGCAGTATAGCATTCCAAAAGGGAAGCAACTAAGTGGTCCATATACCGGTGCTATACAAGAGCGTCGTATTGGTAACCCCGACATGTCAAAGGCCCGGACAACCTTCGTAGAGCGTCACAACTTAACCATGCGTACCAATATCAAGCGGTTCACCAGAAGAACTAATGCTCATAGCAAAAAGATAGAAAACCACGCCTATGCTGTGGCATTGCACTGTATGTATTACAACTTCGTCCGCATACACAGTTCTCTAAAAGTAACCCCGGCCATGGCAGCCGGGGTGACCAATAAGCTCTGGTCTCTTCAGGACCTGGTCGATATGATCGACAGCTATTAAAATCTATTTCTTACACTTTTTCTCTTTTTCTATGACCGTCAGATAATCCAATCGTTCATTTGCTGCTTTAGTGGCGTTTGTATAATTGGATTGTTTCGCCATGACGTTGAATGGGAACCACAGCAGACCATCGACTACATCGGCACCGGTCATGTCTTCCTTGTCCTGATTAACGCCATCAATAACGGATTGAGCTTTCACCTTCTCCATTTTGATACCGGGACAGTCCAGGTACTCATCAGCACTTTTTGAAACCTGCAAGACATCATGACTGGCACTATTGGCACAGGCTGATAGCAACAAGGCAGATACGATAATAAGGGGGTATTTCATATTTTAGCTCCTCGCTCTGGTGATCGGGGAGTTAGAAAAACCCTATGAGAGGTTGTGCTTGTCTTTACGTTCCCTTGCGGTTCGGCTGGACATACACAAGCACCTCCCCGACCAAGATCGAGGAGTGTTTTTTATTAACGACGACACTGACGCCGCTCATAGAGAGGTTTCTAATCCCCAAAGCCAGGGAAATCCCGGCTTCACCTAATAGGATAAATACTTCTTTATTAATGATTTAATAATTTATAGATAGCAATTTTATTTATGCTTTATTTTCAATGGAGTTTTTTATGCCTGATAGAGAATTAGAAGAAATACTCAATGCTTTTGTTAGTTCTCACCGCTCTAGTGGAGAGATTATTTATTTACTCGTCAGTCTTCTCCATCATCGGGGCCTTCTCTTTGATAACGATCTACAAGCTCTAAAAGTTTGTTTTCAAGATTTTTTACAGGCCCAGGGCCAAACCCCCGACAGTCTATCTTATATACCCTATCAAAGTTTCGTGGATAGTTTTGAGAACAAAGAAGACGGCCCAAAAAGGCCAATCCTAACTGTAATAGATGGTGGGAAGAAAAATTAACCATTTAGAGTGATTCAAACTGAGTCAGTACCTTCATGGCATATTTTTTGCACATGATATCCGTTGACCTACATCAAAAATGAGGAAAATCATGGATATTTCAGGTGTCAGCAGCCCGTCTTACGGGACATCCGTGCCGACGACCCGGCAAAATGCTCCCGGTACGGTGCGCGGGGTCGGTGACAGTCCGGTCGTTCAGGAATTCACAGAGTACATGAAAAAATCCCCTGCCGAGCGCATGATGGATGACTGGCTGCGCGCCCATGGCATGACCAAGGAAGAATTCGACGCATTAGGCCCGGAGGAAAAACAAAAAATCCTGGAAGAAATGAAACAGGATATCGAAGAGAAAATGAAAGAGAAAGCCGCCGAAGGTGCCGCGCCCGGTTCCTTTATCGATCTGCTGAGTTAACCGGACTTGCCCGTGATCGCTGCTTTCAGTGCCGGAAAATTCTTTTCCGCGCATAATAGCCAATTATTTTTCATCTTCCAATTATCCTTGAAATCACTGATGGCAAACGAATCCAGGATACGATCCTCTTCCAGCAAGCGAATCTGATAACCGACCCGTCTGGCAATGACAACTGAGGCTGCAACATCCCAGATCGAAAATTTCGCCGAAAGAATTGCGCCATACACCTGGCCTGTCAGGGCCGCATGAAACCCATGCAAAGCGGATTCTGGTTTTTTCATTGAAAAACCATTTACATTTATAATATCATCCCGACCTAATTTCTGTCCGGCATGATCTTTTATAAATATCTGCGCGTCGATTGGCTTTATGACTTCATGAATATCTGCCGTCATTTCGTCCGGCGTACCGACATTTCTGATATGCCAGGCCTTTGTCGCATCTGCGACCAGCATCTCGCGAATAGCCGGCAAATAAATAATTCCTGCAACAGGCATCCCATGTTTCAGGATTCCCATGGATATTCCCCACAGATTACGGCCGGCTGCATAGCCCGATGTTCCGTCAATCGGGTCAAATGCCCATTGATATGTCGATTGCGCAAATACATCGGCAGGAATGCCTACATTTGTGATGCTCTCTTCATCCAAGAGAATATGATCAGGTTGATCAAACCAGTGTTTCAAACGCTCCTGCGCCAATTTTGAAATCGCCAGATCGGTTTCCGTAACGATCTGTTCGGCTTCTTTATAAGATACTTTAGCCGATTTTTGCGTCTGCACAGCAAGTTTACCTGCCTCCAGCAAAAGATCTTCTATATCTTTCAAGGCGGCTGTTACATCCATTGCAATCTCACTCCGTACAATTGATCCCAGCCTGCTCCAGCATCTTGACGATGGATGGATCAGCCAGAGATTCCTGGACGGCCTGCCAGATATCCAGATTTAAACGCGCCCAGCGCATATAGTCTTTTTTGGCGAGGGCAGAGTAGAAATAAATATCCTGATCGACCAGTTTGCTTTGTTCGCCAACGATACGGCCGGACAGCTTACGGATGCTGGAATTATTCTGCGCAATAAAACGCGGTGCAAACATCACCGGCGTTGTCGGCAGGATTTTGAACAAACAATCCGCATCGGATAAAGCTTTTGCTTCTAAGGATAAATGGTCACCGCCACGATTTAATTCACCGGTCAGGACGATATTTTCAATCAAACCGATCAGGGCCGCTGAAAAACCGCATTCATGTAGGATTTCTTCACGTATCTCCTGACCCGCTTCCGGAGACGACCATTGATTGCGTTTCGCCAGATAATTCAAATCATGCACCAGCGCTGCTGCCTGGGCCAGGTTTTTATTGGCACCCAGATCATCGGCGAAAATCGCCGTTTTTGTATAGACGAATTCAATATGGTGCCAGCCATGGAACGGTAGATCATCGACCGAGGCGTAAAGCTCTTTGACTGTCTTATAAAGCGCCTGCAGCTGATCGGTGGTGATGGTCATCTTATCATTCCTGCGGGAAAGCGTTTTTCAGGACCTGACGCAAGGTCATGTGTGCTTTGTCGCTGCCATAGATGATATCATCGATCTGCCAGACGCCGTTGATGTTTTTCAGTTTCAGACGGTCCGTCCAGCTGGCTTCCGGCGTGTCCGGGAAAATATAGGCGATGATCGCCTCGCCTTTACGGCGCTGATAAGTGATATCGTCGACACGGCAGAATGGCGCGTGATCCTGATAGGATTGATACGGAATACCATCACCCAGCGGCGGCTTCTCATTCGGATAGGCTCGGGCGATCACACTGTTTTTATTTTCTGCCTTGCGGATAGCTTTCAACAGGCTGGTCGTTGCCAGCGGCTTGAAATGCGGCGCGAAAATATCACGGCGGCTGCTATCGATGAAATTGCAGAATTCACGGGCCACTTCATTCGGCGAACGATACTCCACGGCCAGGGCCGGTGTCGTGAGACACATCATCATCGCAAAGGTCAGAATTTTCCGCATCGCCACTCTCCTGTTATGCCGTTTATGAGAGCATAAAACGCCCCATAAAAAAAGCCCGGATAAACCGGGCTTTTTCGGAATATTTTGACCGCTTAATTCAGCGATTTCATTTTCTTGATCAGGGCGCCGCGCGCATCGGTGATGGCGTCATTAGCTGCCGCTGTATAATCCGCCGGGCGGGCCGCGAATTCATAGTTGCGGGTTGCGTTGGTCCCGACACCACCGAGAACACCGATCACATTGGCAACACCCTGCATGGTTTTATCCGTACCGGTGGTGGCATCGGTGACATCCGCGAATGGTTTGTCAGAGGTAACGGGCTGGCCCAGAGCGACGACACCGATCTTGCTGCTGAATGTACCAGCCTGGCCGCCGATAATGCCGATCTTGGTTCCTTCCGGCACCACGGTCAGGCCCTGGCCCACCGCAATGGAGGATGACGTGCGCGCCCAGCCGCCATAACCTTCAGCATTGGCGAAATCGACCAGATAGACGGCATGGATAATGCGCGGACCACCTTTATCGGCAATCGTCGCAGCCGCCGTCATCGGATTACCGAAAGCGAAACCGCCGCTGAGGGCCGGGATATCACCCATAAAGACTTTCATCTTGCCGTTAAAGCTGGATGGCGCGAAATATTTGGTAATCGTGCCACGGCTGAAAATACCGCCAGTCGTGTCTTCATATGGTGATTCATAATCTTTGGTTTCGGCAAAGTCTTTGTTGTTCAGCAAAGTGGAACGGTCGACAACATTGTAACCGGCCGCTTTCAGGTCTTTCAGGAAAGCGTCATAGGCTTTGTCGGTGATGGATTGCAAGGTCGCATCATTAATACCGTTCAGATTGCTGTGCGCGGTGGATTTACCGCCCATGCCATTGCCCAGCAGACCGCCGCCGGCTTTGGCGCTGTCGGTTTTCTGCGTCAGGAAGCCGACGGAGAATGCACCGATGACGACATCATTTGTGCCCTTGAACGCTTCTGGAGTGGTGGCGATGACACTGTCATTTTTGGCCAGGCCGAACAGGCCGCCTTTGCGCTCGGCACCTTGTGTGATGCTGTCGGTTGCAGATGGACCGCCAACACAGGCCGCCAGCAGCAACGCTGCAACTGACAGGCTCAGAATGTTTTTGAATATAGGGGCTTTCATATGGATTTCCTCTTCCTATTGGTTTTCAAATCCCATCGGGATAAGAATTTTATGCCTTGTTTTTAAAAGTGTGACAAGGTACCAATAAGTTAACAAATAACCGCGGAAAATAGATCATCATGAGCTGGCTTGCCTGGTGCCTTGTCGTTATCGTCAGCAGTGTCAATTACCAGACATCGATGAAGATCTTTTCCGGCCGCCTGCCGATTTTTGTCTATACGACCATCGCCAGTGTCAGCATGCTGGTCATCAGCCTGATCGCATTGGCCATGACTTATAAACCGGACGATCTGGCCGCCCTGAACCAGAAAAATGTCCTGCTGGCCCTGTGGCTGGGGATTGCCTGTTTCATGATCGAATTCGGTTTTTATTTCCTATATAAAAACAACGCCCCGATCTCGCTGGCGCGTATGATCACCCTGGCCGGCAGCGCCATTATTTTATTGCTGATCGGTATTCTCTTTTTCAAAGAGCGGCTTACCTTGAACCAGATCATCGGCATGCTTTTTTCCATGCTGGGCCTGATCATGATTATCCGGAAATAACTTTTCAGAAAGGTATGTTGTTATGCTGAAACCACTCCGTATCCTTTGCACCTTTTCCATTCTGTTCGCGACCGCCGCCTGCAGTTCCGGCGTATCCAGCTATGCCGATACACCGATGGGCGGCACAGTGCCAACAGCAACGGCAACACAACCAGCCCATAGCGCCGCCACCGCCATAACCCCTGCTCCGGCAACACCGGTCAATAGCAGCGGTGATTATCTCTGCGGTGACCAGCGTGTTACCTTTACGGCCAATGATCATACGGGCGATTTGCAGATCGCCAATACAGCCTATGCGATGCAACAGGTTGTTGCGGCTTCCGGCGCAAAATATGAGAATCTGGGTGATAGCAGCACTGTTTTCTGGTCAAAAGGCACGAACGCATTGCTGATCGTCAAAGGCCAGGATTACCCGCAATGCAAACAGACCGCCCCTGTGCAAAAAGAAAAAGTGCAATCACCGGACGGCTTGCGTGAGATCAACTGGATTTTGGAAGATATCAACAATACCGGCGTGATCGATAATTCCCACATCACATTGAAATTTACCAAAGAAGGTCGTGTTTACGGCAATGCGGGCTGCAATTCTTATAATGGTCAATATGAACTGGATGACCAGAACCTGATCATCGGTACAAATATGATCAGCACGATGATGGCCTGTGTTGCCCCGGCGATGATGGAACAGGAAAACCGCTATAAAACCTTATTGCCGCAAATGAAAAAAGTGCAGTTGCTGAAAAACGGCGCGCTGGTGCTGATGGCCAATGACGGCCGCATCCTGCGCTTCATGCCGGAAGGTTAAGCAAACAGATTAATCTTTCTGTGATTGTGCCACCGTAATCAAACGCACACCGCGTTCATGTGTAAAATATGACCAGAGCCAGTCGCACATGACAACAAAGCGATTGCGGAAACCGATCAGCGGCAGGAGATGGATTACACCCCACATCACCCAGGTGATAAAACCATCCATGGTGAATTTGCCGAAATCGACAATCGCGGCACCACGGCCGATCGTTGCCATCATGCCATAATGTTTATAAATAAACGGTCCGGGCGCTGAGGTATCGCTGATACGGTGCGCAATAAGTTTCGCCACATAACGGCCCTGTTGCATCGCCGGCTGCGCCAGACCCGGTACAAAACGTCCATCGGGTAATTGCAGGGATGCCGTGTCACCCAGAACAAAAATATCATTATGCCCCGGCACGGACATATCGGTATTGACGATCACACGGCCGGCACGGTCTTTCTCCGCCTGCAGCCATTCCGCTGCCGGAGACGCTTTCACACCTGCTGCCCAGATCACGGTTTTCGCCGGAATGACCGTATCATTCATCGTCACGCCATCTTCATTACAATCCGCCACCGGGTGGCCGGTCACAATCTCGACACCCAGTTTGCGCAAATCTTTTTCCGCGCGATGGGATAATTTCTCCGGAAAGCCATTCAGGACACGGTTTCCCGCTTCGGCCAGAATGACTCGTGTTTGCAGCGGGTCGATCTTACGAAAATCATCTTTCAGCGTATGACGCGCCAGTTCGGAAATCGCACCCGCCATTTCCACACCGGTCGGACCACCACCCACCACAATAAATGTCATGAAAGATTTTTGTTCCGCCGGGTTATCTGATGCCTCGGCACGTTCAAAGGCGGAAAGAATACGCTGGCGGATGGATGTTGCATCTTCAATCGATTTCAGGCCCGGTGCAAACCGGCTCCAGCTATCTTTGCCGAAATAAGTATGGGTCGATCCGGTGGCGATGACCAGATAATCATACGGCACATCGCCATCGGAGGTAATCACAACGCGGCGTGCCTTATCGACACCGGTCACATCAGCCAGATTGACACTGCAATTCGGATATTTGCGCAGGATGCCACGGATCGGCTGGGCAATCTGCGCAGGCGATAAGGCCGCCGTCGCAACCTGATAAAGCAACGGCTGAAACAAATGATAATTACGGCGGTCGATCAACGTTACCTGAACATCGACGCCTTTAAAGGCTTTGGCCGCGCTCAAACCGGCAAATCCGGCCCCGACAATCACGACTCGTTTTTTAGCATTGGTCATGCGCAAATTATAGCACAAACCTAACCTGAAAACAGACCCGCCTTATGAGGGAAGCTGATGGCGATTAAATTTCAGATTTGCAATGGCAGGCTTCCCATCCACATCAACCACATTGGCAAAACGTTTGTCTTTATAGATTGTTTCATTCTGGTTGAAATGCTGCAGAACCTCTGGTGTATAATCCAGTCCAACCAGATAAATCATGGCATTCACACCATTATCAGAAAAGAAATGACGCAGTTGAAGCTTGTTGGCTTCCTCTTTATCCCCACCGATGGATACTAGGAAGTCCATGAATTTCTCTGACTGGTCATTGAAAGCTTTTCTATCCTTCATCTGGCTACTTTTGATTGCATCTGTAAGCGGGTGCGACAGGATAGTTTCACGCACTTTATAATCAACCTCGAAATGTGAACTACTATCCATATCTCTTATATCTTCAACTGTGATATCCGAAATATCCTGAACCAGCTTGTAACCTCTGACAAAACCATTGACGCCGCCCTTACTATCCCAGACAGATTGGAATTGTGGTGCGAGGTAATTAAAAGACTCCGCCCACTTGCCTTCGTTCTGAGTCTCGTAAAATGTGTAGACAAGTTTTTTGCGCTTTGCATGATTTGACATGATTCTCTCCCATTAAAATATGACAAGAGAATACTGCCTGAACCGGTTTTTTGCAAGCGAATCAACGCATCATGACGATCTTCAGGCCGCTGCCTCTGTTACTCCGGCAGCCTGCTTTGCCAGATATGCCGCGCGTTTTTCTTTCAGGGACTGGATCTGTTCATACATCGGGTCCCGTTTCATGGCGGCATAGTCGATTCTGGCTTGTGGCTGTTCTAGCGGTGGATAGTTATTGAAGGCGCTTTGTGTCATGGCGGTGGTGGATTTTTCCACCTTGCCGCCCAGCAAAGCGGCAATTTTTTCCGCGCGGAGTTGTGCCAGGTCCGGGCCATTCGTGCCATTTACATCGGCATAGTCTTCCAGCATTTTCTGCAACCTGGCCCCCACGGCATTGGATGTTTCCACACAGCCCTGATTATCGATTTTTGCAACCACCTTGCCATTCACCGTCACGTTCGCATACGACTTGACGGGCGCATAGTTCGATAAATCCGCCGGCTCCGGCGGTGATCTGTATTTATAGTCCAGCATCATTTCCATGGAACTGAGAAATTGTTGATATTGCTCTTCCGGCATTTCTGCAACGGACATGGGCTTTAATTCCACATTCAGACGACGTGCGGTAAAAGTCTGGCCGTTATGTGTGAAGGTGACTTCTTCCGGTACGCTGGTTTTCTCGGCAATTTTTGCGCTGTCTTTGTCCGCCGCACCAGGCTCTAACAAACTGGCAAAATCCGCTCCCGAAGATGCCTTAGCCGCACTGCTGCTCCCATAAGATGATGTTGCGATATCAGATCCGATGATGGTCATATTTTTTTACCTTTCATTAGCTTCCCAAAGAGAACGACAGAAAGGATATGCAAAAAATATGCCGTCATTATGCGCTTTCACGCGTTTATCGACATCATCGGTTATACCGACGTAAAAACGGTCTACGTTACTGATAGATTTCAAAGTATAAACGTATTTCATACAGCCAGTTCCCCGTAAGAACCAGCACGTCTACGTTCTACGAACTTCGACGCGGCAGCCTTCGCTAAAGCTGCTACTTTACTTGGCACTTGGCTTGCCGTGAACCGACAGTCTCATTCACCGGCTCATTCGCTATTTAAACAAAAAACCGCCCACGAGGGGCGGTCATTGTTTAAATGGTGGAAGGAACAGGATTTGAACCTGTGTACGCTCACGCGGGCAGATTTACAGTCTGCTGCCATTAACCACTCGGCCATCCTTCCATGATGATCGGGTCTTAGGAGGGCGTTTTTACTGGTTTTGCCACGAAATGTCAAATGAAACCGACCCTGAAATGCGAAAAAATTAACATACGTTCTTATGGAGATTGGTTCGGGCTTGGATTCAGTCTTTTTGCCTTTAAAGATCAACAGTTAAGCCTGATTAGTAAACAGAATCAGTACATTATTTCATGTTGTGCGGTGGCGAAATTTAACCCGAATTCGTTTGTAGCGCTTCCGGGCAATGTATAAACTCAACACATGACGACTCGTGGATCCAAAATCCTGTTAGTTGACGATTATCCGGCCAATGTGCTGGTCACCTCGCTGTATCTCGAGGATTTCGGTTATGCGTGCGATATTGCCGTGAACGGTGCCGAAGCCTTATCCAAAGCCATCACAGGCGATTACGCCGCCATTCTCATGGATGTCGAACTGCCTGATATTAACGGGCTGGACGTTACGCGCATGATCCGTTCGCACCAGGGCCGTCATTACCAGCAACCCTCCCTGATTATCGGCATGACGGCACATGCCATGGTTGAAGACCGTAACCGCTGCCTGGCGGCCGGTATGGATGATTATATTTCCAAACCGTTCAATCCGGATCTGTTGCGCGAAAAACTGCATGACGGCATTACCAGCCGTATCACATCCATCGCCGCCTGACCCTCTCTTTATATTTACATATCGATTGGTTTGCGATATAGATCAGGACCTCTTCAGGCAGCGCGGAATGACGACCAGCGATGGACACTCAAGATGTCAGTCATATCATTTTCGAGACATTTTTGCGTAACGCGAAAATGTCCGATAACGCGCAAGCCCAGCGTATCAGCATGATCGCCGCCGAGATTATTGCGATCACCAGCGGCCTGGTCGCGCAAACCTTGCTGGCACCCTCCCTGCAAACACAAACCATTATCGCCAGCCTGAAAAGAGCGCAAAGCGAAACAAATACGGACCGTATGTTCCATCCAACATGGCATGCCAATAAACAGGGCCATAGCGAGAATGCATTTATTGACGGCGTTCTGACGATCCAGGAACCGGAAGCCATCGACACGGCCCGGCAAGCCATGCATAGCGTATTGGAACAGAGCACCTTTATGCAGATGGCTTCTCAACTGAAAAAAACAAATGAACTGGTTTACCGGGAAGACAGTGCCCCAAACAACCGCGATGCCGCGCTGAAAACTTTTGCACAAGACTTCCCGGCAGTGTCCAAAAATAACGATCTATGGAATGCCATCTGGAACAAGCTGAATAACGGCGGCTACACGCTGGATATACCCACACCGGATATGACACAAGCAGCCTTTTTTCTCCTGCAGGACCGTATCCGTATCAACACCCGTAAAACGGATATGATGATCGCCCTGTTCCCCGAAGAGATTATCCTATCAGGACCGTTATTCGATAAAAATATGGAACGCTTAAAAAATACCGCATATTTTAAAGAGAATAGATTCTCGCTCATGACAAAAAGGATCGAAGGGACAACCCCTTATGAAGAGCGATTTTCTTTATACAGCCGGGAAGATGACAAACCTTATTACGTGATTTCCTAGATCAGCACCAATATATAAATTAAATCAAATTGCGGCTTTTACGCAATAATCGAAAATCACAAAATTTCCCTCTGGATTTTGCCTGAAACATGCTAGATTAGACCTTGTCCAGGCCAGCAGGCTTAATAACGAATAAGAGCGAGGAGTCCATTATGCAGATTAAAAATGTTATGACCCAGAACCCGACATGGTTGTCACCAACCACAACCATCCAGGAAGCTGCGCAAAAAATGCAACAGCTTGATTGCGGTTTCATCCCAGTGGGCGAGAACGACAAACTGACCGGTGTGATCACCGACCGTGATATTGCCTGTCGTGCCGTGGCCCAGGGTAAAAATGCAAACACACCTGTCAGCGAGATCCTGTCCAACAAGGTTTTGTATTGCTATGAAACCGACACGGTTGATACCGTTGCCAAGAACATGCAGGAACAGCAAGTCCGCCGCCTGGTCGTTCTGAACAACCAGAATGACAAGAAACTGGTCGGTATCGTGTCTGTTTGCGACCTGGTCCAAAAAGCCCAGGACAACACCAACAGCCAGCTGATCAAAGGCGTATCCCAGTGCGATACCGCCAACAAGACCAAAGCGGCCTAAGCCTGCTTTTCTATCCTTGATCGGGAAAGCCGTTGCGTTTTGACGCAGCGGCTTTTTCTTTTATAATAGGGCCATGACAACAAACTATACGCTCCGCGCCAATCTTGTCCTGACCGACCGCATCATGACGGGCGGGTATGTCCATATACATGACAATGTCATCCAGTCGATTGCTGAAACGCCGGTTGAGAATATCGAAATCATCGATCACAGCGATTCCTATCTGATGCCCGGCCTGATTGATCTGCAGGTCAATGGCGGCGGCGGCATGTTGTTCAATGATGTCAAGAATACCGACGATATCCGCACCATTGTGGATGCGCATCTGAAATACGGCACGACCGGCCTGCTGGCGACGCTGATAACCGATGCACCGGAACAATTGACCACACAATTGGCACTGATCGGCAACGCCATTCGCCATGATGCGTATATTGCGCAACATGTGCTGGGTATTCATCTGGAAGGCCCGTTCTTCAACCTGGAACGCCGCGGCACACACCCGCCGCAATATGTGATGGAACCATCCGTCGCCTGGATGGAAAAATGGATCGAAGCCGCCCAGGGCACGTTGAAAATCGTGACACTGGCACCGGAATTGCCAAACGCGCTGGATGTCATTGCCTTGCTGCGCAAACATGATATCGCCGTATCGCTGGGCCATAGCGATGCCACTTATGACGACGTCAATGCTGCCATCGCCCAGGGCGCCACATTGGGCACACATCTCTTCAATGCCATGTCGCAATGGCAGGGCCGCGCACCGAACATGGTCGGCACCTTAGTCGATCATCCATTGGCCAGCGTCAGCTTGATTAATGACGGTCATCATGTTCATGACGTATCGTTGCGGATGGTGCTGAAAGCCAAACCGCTCGACCAGATCTTTTTTGTCTCTGATGCGATGCATGTCATCGAACCGGGCGAAGCCGTGATCACCTATCGCGGCATGGTCATGCAGGCCCGCGACGGTGTCTGTTTCAACCAGGATGGCAAGCTGGCCGGCAGCGTGTCTCCGCTCTTCGCGGCCCTGCGCCGTGCCGTCAGCCATCTGGGCCTGACCCTGCCCGAGGCCGCCCGTCTGGCCAGCACCAACCCGGCCCGCGTGCTGACTCTGGGCCATCGCGGGAAATTAGCAGTCGGGACACAAGGACCTTTTCTGCTGGTAAGCACAGATTTACAAGCTTTATCGCTTAAATAATTTCCATAGCGACAAATCACTATCGCCCTGTCTGGCAGTGATGCGTTAAGATTTGTGGCCTAATCTAGAATATAATTTAAGCCCCTCCCCAGACGCTTTATGACGGCCCAATGAATACAACCAACAAACCGCCCGATCAGATTTTTGCAGGTCGTATCAACCAGGAAAAACTGGAAGAGCTGATCGCGCTGCATGAGGATTTCGTCAATGGCATCCGCGGTGGCAAACGCCTGGTTCTGCAGTTCATGAATCTGTCCGGCCTGTCTTTTGCCCGCCGCAATTTAAGCGATGCCATCTTTGCCGGATCGGCTTTTATTCAGGCCGATCTGACCGGCGCGCTGTTTGACCGTGCCAATCTATTCGGTTGCGATTTGCGTTATGCGATGCTTGAAGGGGCCAGTCTGAAAAAAGCAGATTTGCGTGGTGTCTGTGCCCGCGGTGCCCGCCTGAACGGTGCCGACATGTTGCTCGCCGACTTGCGTGAAGGCCAGATCCTGGTCAGTGAATTATCTCGTGAATTACAGGCTTTGTATGTCGAGATCGAAGCCCCCAGCAATCGTGGCCATGCCGATTTTTCCAGTGCGAAATTATCCAAAGCGAAACTGACCGATGTCCAGGCCAGCGCAGCCGATTTCCGTGAAGCGGAAATGCAATCGGTCCGCATGCGTAATGCCAACGTCCGTGGCGCGAATTTCGAAGGCGCCAATATGGAGAATATCGATCTGACCGGTGCCGATATGACCGGTGTCAATCTGCAGAATGCCAATATGATGGGCGCCGTGCTGGAACAGGTCAAAATGGACAATGCCAATCTGTCCGGTGTCGTCTATGATAAGAATTTAAAACAGCTGGCCAATTTGCGTACCAGCCTGGACCAGTTGATTCAAATGCATACGCGTTGGGTGGCCACCGCCGGCCAGGAAGGCCAGGCACTGGATTTATCCGGCTATGATATGCGGACCGCCGCTGCGCATTTTCAAAAAGCGCGCCTGACCGCCGTCAAAGCCGAAAACGCCGTTTTCTTTGGCATGGACCTCGATGGCATTGAATTGCAATACTGCACTTTGCCGAATGCCGATTTCCGCAATTGCCGCATGAAAAATGCCGACTTCCGGGGCTCTGATCTCTCCGGCGCAAAATTCACCAAGGCCAATCTGGAGAATGCTAATTTCCAACCGCTCGTATTGGGTGGCGAACAGAAAATCGTCAATCTGAGCAATGCCAATCTGCGTTATTGTGATTTGCGCAATGCCAATCTGCGGTTTGCCGATCTGACCGGTGCCGATTTATCCTTTGCCTGGGTCGATGGCACTGATTTCCGCAACGCCGTCATGACCGATGTCCAGCTGGAAGGTGTCAATCTGCAGGATGCGCTGACTACTGCGCCACCATCCATCGATATTCCTTCTGAGAACAACGTTCAATCCTAATTTTCCTTTATTTTCAAAGCAGTTGCATCAACAGCCGTTATTGATAAAATGGCTGCCATGAAACAGACATCTGAAAAAATCGCGATTATCGGCCTGGGCTATGTCGGCCTGCCGCTGGCCGTTGCACTGGGCAACAGATTCGAAAACATCATCGGGTTTGATATCCACCAAGCCCGCGTCGATGCATTGAAAAACAATCACGACTGGACCAACGAAACCACCACCGCAGAATTGAAAGAGACCAAGGTCGCTTACACGACCGACAAGGATGCACTCAAAGACGCGACATTTTATATCGTCGCCGTGCCGACACCGGTTGATTCCTATCACCGTCCGGACCTGACACCGCTGGAAAAAGCCTCGCAACTGATCGGTCCTTATTTGAAAAAAGGCGATATCGTTGTTTTTGAATCGACGGTTTATCCGGGCGTTACCGAAGAATTTTGCGGACCTGTCCTGGAAAAAGCCTCCGGCCTGAAAAGCGGCGTCGATTTCTTCCTGGGTTATTCCCCGGAACGCATCAATCCGGGCGATAAAGTCAATACGCTGGAAACCATCGTCAAAATCATTTCTGCCCAGGATAAAAAGTCCCTGGACCGTCTGGCTGTTGTTTACGGCACCGTTGTTAAGGCCGGCCTGCACAGAGCAGAATCCATCAAAGTCGCCGAAGCCGCCAAAGTCATCGAGAACGCACAACGTGACGTCAATATCGCTTTCATGAATGAAATCGCCATGGTGATGACTGCTTTGGGCATTCGCACCGCCGATGTGCTCAGTGCGATGAACACCAAATGGAATGCGATGAAATTCACGCCAGGATTGGTTGGCGGCCATTGTATCGGTGTCGATCCGTATTATCTGACATCCCGCGCCGAACAGATGGGCAACCATCTTGATATCATCATGACCGGCCGCCGCATCAATGACGGTATGGGCGAATTTATCGCCAAACAGACCGTGCATGAAATGATCCAGTCCGGCCTGCTAGTCAAAGGCGCCAAAGTCGGTTTACTGGGCATTACCTTCAAGGAAAATGTCCCGGACCTGCGCAACAGCCGCGTGCCGGATATTATCAAAGTTCTCGAAGCCTATGGCGTTACCTGTTTCGTGCATGATGCGGTCGCTGACCCTGCGCATGTCAAACATGAATATGATCTGACACTGGCTGGTGATGACAAATTAAAAGACCTGGATGCCGTGATCCTGACTGTGGCGCATGACCATTACGACAAGAATGCCGCGCGTCTGACATCATACCTCAAACCGAATGGCGTGATGGTCGATGTCAAGTCACGTTACCAGCCGGATGATTTCCCTGCCCCGCTCCGCTATTGGTCTTTGTAAAACCTGTCCTATATCAGGCGTATAAAACAAAAGGTCCCCGATGTCTTCTACGCTTTACTGGCACCGCCACGACTTACGCCTGGGTGATAATCCCGCTCTTTCTTTTGCGGTGGAACAGGGTGCCGTTCAACCGGTTTTTATTCTGGACACGACCAACGATAACCCATGGCCCTATGGTGCCGCCAGCAAATGGTGGTTGCATCATTCACTGGAATCACTGCAGGAATCTTACAAAAAAGCCGGTGTAGCGTTGCTGTTGCTGGCCGGTGACCCCGTAAAGATCCTGCCGAAACTGCTCAGGGATACGAAAGCCACATGTGTGGTGTGGAATCGCCGCTATGATGCGTATGGGATTGCACAGGATAAATTCCTGAAAGAATCCCTGCCCGCCGAGGTCAAAAGTTTCAACGGCAATTTATTGCTGGAACCGTGGCAGATCAAAACCAAAACCGGCGAGAATTACAAAGTCTTCACACCCTTCTGGCGCGCCCTGTCTGCGCAAAGCATTTCCATCGATCCGCTGGCAGGTACACCACATCAGATCAAACCTTTTAGCCCGCCGCCCGAAGGCCTGAATCTAAACGATCTGGATTTACGGCCCACCAAACCGGACTGGGCAAAATCATTTGAACCGCACTGGACCATCGGCGAGACAGAAGCGCAACAAAAACTGGATAAATTCCTGGATAATACGGTGATCGCTTATAAAGACGGGCGCGATTTTCCGGCACAGGATGATACGTCCCGCCTGTCGCCGCATCTGGCCTTTGGCGAGATCAGCCCACGCCAGATCTGGTATGCAACCCAGGCGCAACTTTCTGCCCATAAAAAGAATGCAGCCTATACAACTAACGCCGATCATTTCCTGCGCGAAGTGGCGTGGCGCGAATTTGCTTATCATTTATTGTACCAGTACCCGGACACGCCGACCGAGCCGCTTTATCCGAAATTCAAAGCGATGAAGTGGAAAAAGAGTAAAAAACACTGGGATTCCTGGACCAAAGGCCAGACCGGTTATCCGATCGTCGATGCCGGGATGCGGCAACTCTGGCAGACCGGTTACATGCATAACCGCGTCCGTATGATCGTCGCCTCTTTCCTGATCAAGGATTTGATGATTGCGTGGCAGGACGGAGCGACATGGTTCTGGGATACGCTGGTCGATGCCGATCTGGCGAATAACACGCTGGGCTGGCAATGGACGGCCGGTTGCGGCGCCGATGCGTCGCCTTATTACCGCATCTTCAACCCCGGCCTGCAAAGTGCAAAATTCGACAAGAATGGCGATTACATCCGTACCTATGTGCCCGAACTGGCAAAACTCCCCGCAAAATATATCCACGAACCCTGGAAAGCCCCGCCGCTGATTTTAAAAGAAGCGGGCGTCATCTTAGGTAAAGATTATCCGGAACCGATCATCGACCACGCCACCGCCCGAGACTATGCGCTGCAGGCGTTTAAGGAACTCGTTTAAGACGTGCTTTTTTCTCTGCCTTATAAAGCTTTTTCAGTTCTTTTTCTTTATTCTCCGTCCAATCTCCGGCAGCCTCGATCAAGGCCATCGTCGGACGCTGTGCAGGCGGCATCCAGACTTCATTATATTCCGGCAAAAGCGCCTGATAATTTCTGAACATACCTCGGAATATTTTTTGATACGGCGTGAAAGATTTGTCTGTCGGTTGATAATTTTTTCCGAAAGCCAGCACATCAATCATATTCGTCTCTTCCGGCAAGGTGACCGGCGCTTTACTCAGGTGGGCTGGATCCATGGCATTACGCACCACATATTGCACCGCATGACCAATCGACATGTCCGGATTATTCGCATGATAGGTCCCGGCCTGGAACACAATCTCGTAAAGTGTATTCTGATATTGTTTTTCGGTCTGTTGGTATTGCTGGTAAAATTTTGCCAGCTTTTCTTCATGACGCTCAGCCCAAAGCCCAACAACGTTCGCCATGGATTCGACAGGGCCGAGACCCGGGGGCGTATTCTCTTCTCTATCCTCATCTTCAGCATGCTGAAATTGCATTCCCAGCTCATAGAAACACCAATGACGGTCACTCTTTCTGCCAACCTCGTCATTATAACCATAGGCCAGCAATTTCATGATAAAATGATGTGGCAGGGATAATAAAACACCTTGCGCCGGTTCGTGTCCCTTTTCACCTGGCATCTGGGCATCAAAAGCGCTGCTCGCCATCGCAAAGGCAGCACTCTCTATGCCATGCTCTGGATTCAATTCCCGATACTGGCCCATATAGCGCACGATATCCTGCATCGACTCCTGATAGAGTTCTTCCGTTACAATTAATGGTGTTTTCTTTTTCCGTGATGCCATCGTATGTCCTGCCTGATACGCTTATTCTTATAAACTTACCGATATTTTAGCGATTATGTCCATTTTTGCAATATGTATATTTATTAAGTTTTTGATTAACTTTACTCTCAACCCTGCTAAAATCACTGCATCTTTGATTTTTTAAAGGCTTACCCGAATGACCACGCGTACCGAGACCGATTCCTTTGGCCCGATTGATGTTCCGGCTGATAAATATTGGGGCGCCCAGACCCAGCGTTCCCTGCAGAATTTCAAGATCGGCACGGAGACATTATCGCGCCCGATGATCCGCGCGCTGGCCATCGTCAAGAAAGCCGCTGCGCAAGCCAATGCCGATTTGGGTGAATTGGACGCCAACCTGGCCGATGCGATTGTCCAGGCCGCCGATGAAGTGATGGAAGGCCGCCACGATAATAATTTCCCGCTCAAAGTCTGGCAGACCGGTTCCGGCACGCAAAGCCATATGAATATCAACGAAGTCCTGTCCAACCGTGCCATTGAATTGATGGGCGGCGAGATGGGTTCCAAGAAACCGGTTCACCCGAACGATCATGTCAATCGCGGCCAGTCATCCAACGATTCTTTCCCGACCGCGATGCATATCGCCGCCGCCGAAGAAGCCGTGCATGAACTGATTCCGGCATTGGAAGAATTGCACGCCGCGCTCGATGGCAAGGCCAAAGAATTCAAGGACATTATCAAGATCGGCCGCACCCATTTACAGGATGCCACACCGGTCACATTGGGCCAGGAATTTTCGGGCTATGCCCAGCAATTGCAGAACGGTATCAAGCGCGTCAAAAACACGCTGCCTTTCCTGTATGAACTGGCGCAGGGCGGCACGGCTGTCGGCACCGGCCTGAACAGTGCCGAAGGTTTCGCCGAAGGTTTCGCGGCGAAAGTCGCCAAGATCACCGACCTGCCTTTCGTTACGGCTCCGAATAAATTCGAAGCACTGGCGACGCATGATGCGCTGGTTGATTTCTCCGGCGTGTTGAACACACTGGCAGTTTCCCTGATGAAAATCGCCAATGATGTGCGTTTGCTGGGCAGCGGCCCGCGTTGCGGCATCGGCGAGATTTCCCTGCCGGAAAATGAGCCGGGTTCTTCGATCATGCCGGGTAAGGTCAACCCGACCCAGTCCGAAGCCTTGACGATGGTGTGCGCACAAGTGATGGGCAACCATGTTTCCGTGACAATCGGTGGCGCCAACGGTCATTTCGAACTGAACGTCTTCAAGCCGGTGATCATTCACAATGTACTGCAATCGGTGCGCCTGATCGCCGATGGTTGCCGTTCCTTTGCGCAAAATTGCGTTGTCGGGATCGAGGCCAATCATGACCGCATCACGAAATTGCTGAATGAAAGCCTGATGCTGGTCACCGCACTGAACCCGCATATCGGTTACGACAATGCCGCCAAAGTCGCGAAGAAAGCCCACCATGAAGGTACGACACTGAAAGAAGCCTGCATCGCATTGGGCCTGTTATCATCCGAAGATTTTGATCGTTTGGTAAAGCCGGACACGATGATTGGCCCGACACCGAAGAAACAAAAAGCGGCTTAGTTATAACCCTCATAAAAACAAAAGGCTCCCACTTGGGAGCCTTTTTAGTATTCTACCTTGAGAGGAATTCCACGCAAAGAAAAAATACCGTAAATAACTAAAGCTGTTGCCAAATAAGGTCCCGCAATCCACAGGAATACGCTTCCTATATCGAAATAACTATCCTTACCCTTTAAATATCCCCAGATCAGAAAAGCCATAGAAAAACCAAGGGGTATTAAAAGATAAAGAATTGCATATAGAAATTCTGGTACTTTATTATCAATCAAGTCATAAATTAATCGTGACAAAAAGACTATCAAAGAAATAAGTACTGCGCTTACTATGAGGGTAAACAATAAAAATAAAGTAGTTAGAACTACAAAATTTCTAATTTTATCAGTAGGCGTTTGTTTTATTATAAAAGAAATAATAACAATCGGATTACAAATAATCCATGTCCAAAGTGCCGTTTTATTTAAACGCTCATACTCGACAATTAGATTATTCAATGCCCGGCTTTCCCCTTACCACTCAACACAAATCGTCTGTCGCAGTAACCGCAATCGACGAAACCGTTATGCGTGTCCATTGTCAGGTAAACAACCGGGTGACCGAGTGCACCGCCTGAGCCATTGCAGGATACGTGATCCGTATCGACATTGACGATTTCAGGCGGCAGGCGGTTGGTGGCAACCGGCTGGAGGTAACGGCCATGTGGCGCGACGGTGCCCTCAAGGGCTTCATCGGGCGGGGACAGACCTGTATCGGGTGTGTTTGTGCTCATGGGCTTAAATTACTCCTTGGCCGCGTTTTCGGCAAGTCTTTAACTTTCGAAACTTAACTTTCAAACCTGGCCATCTGTTCCATCAGGAACGGGGTCAGTTCCGCCAGCATCGCCGGGCTGAAATCGAATTTGATCCCGGCTGTCTCATATAATTCAGGCAATGATTTGGTTCCCCCCAGAGCCAGAGCCGCTTTGTACTGCGCGATAGTCTTGACCGGGTCACGCTGGTAATTGCGCCAGAGCTGCAGGGCCCCTAATTGCGCAATCGCATATTCGATATAATAGAACGGGTCTTCAAAGACATGGCCCTGTTTCTGCCATTGCGTCCGGTATCCCGGTGTAAACTCGCTGTAATCCACACCTTCGACAGAGAAACGTCTGGCAATCGCATGCCAGGCATCGTTCCGTTCTTCCGGTGTCATCTCCGGTTTCAGGTAAAACTCATGCTGGATCGCATCGATCTGGGCCATCCAGGGGAACATGACCAGGATAAAGGAGATAAATTCTTCCTGCGCCCGTTTGCATTCTTCCGTATCACTGAAAAAGACCGGCCATTGATCAAAGGCGAATAATTCCATGGTCATCGAAGCCACTTCGGCGATTTCCATACCGACAACCTTATAAGCGCCTAACGGTAATCTGCTTTTCAGTATGTCATGCGTCGCATGGCCGGCTTCGTGAATGAATGTTGATGCATCATCGACAGTGCTGGTGGCATTGGCAAACATAAAGGCCACATGCGATTCATTCATCGATGCATTATAGGCTCCCGGACGCTTATGCGGACGCGACGCCAGATCGAGACGGTCCATATCACGCTGGGCACGTACCACATCACCGAACATCGGATCAATCGCATCCAGCACGGCAATGCCTTTATCCACCATATCATCCGCCCCATCAAAGGCTTTCAAAGCCGGACGACCGAACGTATCACAAGCCAGGTCCCACGGCTTTAGCACATCCAGTTTCATCTGCCCGGCGCGTTTCTTATTCATGTGCGCCAGGATCGGCAGGATATGTTTTTCTACAGCCTCATGGAATTTATAACAATCTTCCGGCGTATAGTCGAAACGCAAATAAGCGTCATGCTGGTAATCACGAAAATTCTTGTAACCGGCATTCAGGGCCATTTGATGACGTTTTTTGACCATCTGGTCAAAGATATCATCGAACGTCTCTTTATCCTGCAGACGGCGGGCATTGATTGCGCGCCACGCCTCTTCCCGCTTGGCACGATCCGGCCAGAACAGGCGCTGGTTGGCCTGTGGCAATGTCATGGTCTCACCATCCAGTACCACACTCATAGCACCACGGACTTCATTAGTCTGGCTGACCAGTTGCATCAGTTCCGTTTGCAGCGGCACATTCTCGCTGCGGAACATGGATGCTTCCTGTTTCAGGCGACGGAATAACAAACGTTCAGCCTCATCCTGCGGTTGCTCGATAAACGGGCTGGCCAGGATTTTCTGGTTGATCGCATTGCCCCATTCGGACAATTGCGGCGAAATAAAGGCGACGTAATCATCATAGGCTTTTTTAGCAGCTTCATCATGCGTATACCGGCTGTTACGGACATAGCGCCACATTTCTTCTTCATTCACAGCCGCGCCAAACTCGGATTCATCACGCATAAATTTATCAAAATCATCGCGTGTGGAAATATCGCGCTCCAGCAATTGTTGCGCATAAGGCGCCAATGTCTCCCAGTTATCGATCTTTAAATCGACAGGCAGGAACTGGCGTTGCAGCGGCTTGATGTCCAACATGTTATTATTCCTTATTCTTGTAACACGCTAATCGTTCCGTCAGGAAAGGTACCAGATCAGCAATCATGGCTTCACTGAAATCGAATTTAATTCCGGCTATTCGATAAAGCTCTGGCAGGGACTTGGTGTAACCCAAAGCCAATGCTTCTTTATACTGTTTGATGGTTTTTTGCGGGTCGTGCAGATAATTCCGCCAGATCTGCAAAGCTCCCATCTGGGAAATCAGATATTCGATATAATAAAATGGCGTACCAAAGAAATGACTGACATTGTGCCAACGCGTACGGTGAATCTCGGGATAAGAACCCAGATCAATCCCCGCCGGTGTAAAACCCTTCAATTGATCGTACCACAGATCATTCCGGTCTTCCGATGTCATGTCCAGATGGGTATAGATTTCGTGCTGGAATAAATCACCCTGTGCCACAGGCAGGAATTTCAACATCACCTCTTCCAGGAAATCTTCCTGGGCCCGTTCGCATTCTTCTGTATCGCTCAGGAAGATTGACCATTTATCAAAGACCAGCAACTCCATGCTCATCGAAGCCAGTTCCGCCATCTCAATCGGCACCCGTTTATAGGCCTGCAACGGCAGGTCAACCGCCAATAAAGAATGCCCCGCATGCCCGGCTTCATGCACGAACATACGGACGTCATTCACTTTATCCGTGGTGTTCGCGAACATGAATGGCACATTCGTTTCCGGCAGGCCGCTATTATACGCACCCGGACGTTTATGCGGACGGGATGCGAGATCCAGACGGCCCATGTCACGCTGCAACCTGACAACATCACCGAAAAACGGATCAACGCCATCCAGCATGACGAGACCTTTTTCTAATAAATCATCGGAAGATGCAAAAACCTTCAAGGCCGGTCGGCCAAGCGGGTCGACCATCATATCCCAGGGCATCAATCTATCCAATTGCATTTGCTGGCTGCGTTTACGATACAAGTCAGTCACGAGCGGTGTGAAATGTTTCCGGATTGCCGCATGGAACGTCATGCAATCTTCCGGTGTATAATCGAAACGCTGCATGGCATCGAACTGGTAATCGCGGAAGTTCTTATAACCCGCATTCAAGGCGATCTGATGACGTTTTTTGACCATCTGATCGAAAATCGTATCATATTTCTCTTTATCCTGCAGGCGGCGACCATGCATCGCATGCCAGGCTTTCTCACGCACAGCACGATCCGGACTATAGAAACGACCGGATAATTGTGGAATGGTCAGCGTTTCTCCATCCAGTTCGACCGTCATGGAACCACGCAATTTATCGCTATCGACGGATAATTGACGCAGCTCCGTCATCAACGGAATATTCTCGCTGCGGAACATTTTGTCGGCTGCTTTCATGCCGCGGAACATCAATCGTTCCGCTTCATCTCTCGGCTGATCGCTGAACGGGCTGGCCAAAAGTTTCTTCGTAAGTTTGTTACTCATTTCACTGGCAGCAGGCGTGATATTATTATTCATGTTGCTATAGGCATCCTGGGCTGCCTGGTCATTCGTATGTGTTGTCGTGCGAATGAAACGCCATGTACTCTCTTCCCCCAGGATACAAGATATTTCATTTATATCACGCTGGAATTGATCAAAATCGTCACGCGTGGAAATATCACGGCCCAGCAAGATCTGGAAATAAGGTTCGAGCGCCTTCCAATCCGTAACCTTGAAATCCGTTGGCAGGAAACGGCGTTGTAATGGCTCAATTTTTAACATGAAAAATCCACAGAGAAATTATACCTTATAAGATAAAAGGCGGCCGGAGTTTGTCCAGCCGCCTCTTGATTCAATTCATGAATTACTTATTCACCCTGGCCGGCCGTAAAGCCTTTGACACCATCATAAGTGAATAGGTTTTCCATCTTAATGACGTTCAGGCCTGCCTCGTTGATACGCTGCAACAGGCCCATCGTTTCTGCCGTGCTGGCCAATGTCTTGGCATCGGCGCTTTTCAGGAAACGGTTTGCCATATGCGACAGATATGAACTTTCCGGCTGACCGTTCGGCCAGAGTTTCAGGCCACGGCAGGAAATCATCGTCAGATTCAACGGCGCGGCCACCGCATTCAGTTTTGCCGCCAGTTCATCCGGCGTACCGTTCCAGTCAATATAAACATCCATACCGACCAGTTCTTTTTTCACACCGGTGGTTGGTTTGACATCCGGAATAGTAATACGCTTGGCATCGGATGGATAATTCATTGCCGGTAATTTGGTTGGCACCTGGCCCAGGCGCGCAATCACGGCATCGGAAAATTCTTTTGTGCCGACACGTTTGGTGCTGACGCCTTCTTTATAAATATCACCTGTGTGAATGCCGTCTTCCAGCGTTTTCAGCCAGGCATTGTGCAGTTTCGTCGCAACATCATTCTGGCCGATATGGACCAACATCATGATAGCCCCCAGCAACAGGCCTGACGGATTGGCAATGCCTTTCCCGGCAATATCCGGTGCGGAACCATGCACGGCTTCGAACATGGCCTGTTTCATACCGATATTGGCAGAACCACCCAGGCCAACGGAACCCATCACTTCGGCGGCAACGTCGGAAATAATATCGCCATATAAATTCGGTGCGACGACCACGTCGAAACGTTCCGGATCGGCAGCGATTTTCGCGGTGCCGATATCGATGATCATGCGGTCATTTTCGATGTCCGGGTAATCCTTCGCGATCTCGGCAAAAACTTTATAGAACAGGCCGTCCGTCATCTTCATGATATTGTCTTTGATCATGCAGGTGACTTTCTTGCGGCCATTGGCGCGGGCATATTCGAATGCGTAACGGCTGATGCGCTCGCAACCCTGACGGCTGATCAGTTTCAGGCACTCCATCACATCCGGCGTATGCTGGTATTCGATCCCGGCATAGAGATCTTCTTCATTCTCGCGCACGATCACCATATCCATTTTCGGGAAATGGGTTTTGACGAACGGGGAATAAGCCATATAGGGACGCACATTGGCAAACAGGCCCAGCGTCTTGCGGGTCGTCACATTCAGGCTTTTGTAACCGCCACCGAATGGCGTGGTAATCGGTGCTTTCAAAAAGACACCGGTGCGGCGGATCGACGCCCAATCCTTGTCCTCAATCCCGGCCGTCACCCCACGCAGATAAACCTGCTCACCGATCTCGATGGTCTCAATCTCGAGCTGCGCGCCCGCAGCGTCCAGCATCTGCAAGGTCGCGGCCATGATCTCCGGGCCAATGCCATCGCCATGCGCTACGGTAATCGGGGTTTTTGCCATGATTTTACTCCTTTAAATTCAATCAACAATTTAAAGGAGATGGGTTAAGTAAGATCTAATGCGAATCAGGAATTCGGGTTATGCCCCACAGCACGGCCCATTTTATGGGCCAGAGTCACAACACCGGCGATCAGCAAACCGCTCAAAAGAGGGGTACAGGCCGACAGGGCATTATCTTTTAAATAATTCATAGAAGGTGAATATTCTTCGACGGTCTGCAACACCATTTGCGTTTGTTTAGAGAAAAATTTACATCCTGCAAATGTTCCCAAAAGTGCGACTGCGGCCATATTCGCGCCCAGCATCTTTTTATCGACGGCATTCATCGCCTTTAATTCTTCCGCAGTCGGTTCCGTCAGATTGACCTGGTCCTCGCTCAACCATTCATCCAGCCAGTCAAAATTCAACATCCTGCTTTTCTCCCCTTAAACCAGATCCTACACCCATAAAATATTATGTCAATATTTAATTTTCCCTGGTCTGATATTTCGTGCACCTATCACCGCAGCCAAAACCGCTCCCAGCGACCCCAGCAGGATTCCCAGTTTGACCAGGTCGCGCACAACCACATCGTCAAACGCCAGATCGCCGACAAACAATGCCATGGTAAAACCAATGCCGCACAGACAGGCCATGACCAGATAACCGCCCCACGAAGCCTGCACATCCTTAGGCGCCACACCGGTCATGTGACCGAGCAGGAGCCCCCCCATAATTCCCAGCGGTTTACCCAGCAACAAACCGAACAACACACCCAATGTCAGGCTGTGGCCCAGCATGGAACCATTCAGCCCATGCAATGACAATCCGGCATTCACAAAAGCAAAAACCGGCAGGACCAGAAAACCGACATACGGATGCAGGTGATGCTCGAGACGATAAAGTGGTGCCATATGGGACGATGCGCCTTTTTGATTGCGCATCGGCACTGCGAAGGCCAGGATGACACCGGCTAATGTCGGGTGAATGCCGATCCGCAGGAAACTGATCCAGACCGCAAAACCCACGATCAGATACCAAATCAAATTTTGCGCATTGCGTTTGTTCAGCAACCACAACGCTGCCAAACTGGCGATGACCGGCGGGATAAAATCGGGATTGAGATGATCGGTGTAAAAGAACGCAATCACCAGGATCGCACCCAGATCATCGAGAATGGCAATGGCCGTCAACAGGATTTTGATCTCTTTGGGAATACGCTTACCAAACAGGCTTAAAATACCCAGCGCAAAAGCGATATCGGTCGCTGCCGGAATAGCCCATCCACGCAGATAGGATGGGTCATGCCAATTGAATCCAGCAAAAATCAGACTGGGTACGACCATCCCGCCGATGGCGGCAAAGAGCGGCTGTAACAGGCGCTGGCGGCTGGAGAGTTCACCCGCAACGATCTCGCGCTTAAGTTCCAGACCGACCAGTAAAAAGAACAATGTCATCAGACCATCATTGACGACCAGCATGATGGAGGGCGTCGTGACCTGTGCATAAAAATCCTGTAAAAACGGCAGATTGGCAAAGAGCAGCGCAAACGCGGCGGTGACCATCAGACAGAGACCGGCAGCGGCCTCATGAGCGATAAAGTC
>DASWYT010000147.1:0-2424 GCA_036404835.1 Alphaproteobacteria bacterium
GATTTCTTCTCGCAATTCCGCAGCCTGCATCACCAGGCTACGTTCATCAAGACAACCAAGTTCAAGGAACTGGGAACCTATGATGAATCCTATCGTATGGCTGGCGATTATGACTGGTTCGTGCGTTATTTTGTCATGACACCGGAGCCGGATATTTCGTATATTGACGGTGTTGTTTCTTACTTTAATACCCATGGCGTCAGCTTTAACCCTGCTCTCCGTGGAAAGATCATCCGCGAAGTCCTGCGCTCCTTATTGTCCAATCTGCGCAAACATCCAGTGCTTGCGACACGGGCCATATATAAATTCTTCAGAGCGCATTATACACTCCGTGCCTATTATGTTGCGTACAAGCATGTTCTCTTGGCCTATGCTGTGCGTATTACGACGTTCCTGGGGATCAAGAAGCCGGCGCGGTATATTTACCGAAAATTCTTCAGAAAAGAAGAAGCAAACGAAACACTATAAGACGTGGTTAGATCTTCTTCAGAAGAGTGCCGATAACCAGCCCGATATTTCCTAATTTTGTCTGACGATGCAATCGTGAGCGTCCCAAATGCCATAGGCGGAGCGGGAAAGATGTTTCGCGTGACTTTATAAAATGATCAAAAACTTTGTGATTGCGCGGTGTCAGGTGATGCGACATCGTACGCAGAGCGGCAACATGCTCATTATTCCAGGGTTTCATATCGCCTGACAAAAGCCGTTTGATCCGGACTATACGTGCATTCCAGCTGTTATTCGAACCGATCAGGTTCTGGGCGTGCTGGCGGTAATCCATCGTTGGTTCCGTGTCAAAAAAGACCATCCCGCCTGCTGCTGAAATCGCGATATACGTCCACCAATCATGGAAATGAATTGGCAGGTCACGCTTAACCTGGCGCAGTAATGTACAGGCCGCATGATTGAAAACCATTGTGTTCCCGCCGGCAATATTCTGTACCAGGGCGTTCGTAAAACAGGGCGGTTTCATAAAATGATTGGACATGCCAATCAAAAAACCATCATCATCAATCAGACGTGTGCGTGAACAATAAAGAGCGGGGACGTTATGCGGGACGGTTTCAAGCCAGGCTACAGCGCGCTCGATTTTGTTATCGTCCCAGATATCATCCTGGTCGGCATACGCATAGTATTTCGCAGAAATGCTTTCATTATATACCAGTGACAGGAAATTCTGGCCGAAACCTTTTTGTGGTCCCTTGAAAATTGTGACATCATGGTTGGATAGGGCGGGATAATTCCGAATAATATCAGGCGTGCCATCCGTTGATCCATCATCCGACACGAACAAATTCCAGTCGCTGTGAGTCTGATGTGCCAGCGATTCCAGCTGTTCATCGAGAAAGGGCGCACCGTTATACGTAGCAAGGAGAATGGCGACAGACATTATTGGCATAAAATTTAATCAAACTGGCTGTATTCTACGTAAATTCTACCGGGAAGCAATGTCTATCCGCTTTTTAAACGGCATTCCCCAATTTACGGGCGCGTCTGGTCTGATCCAGATTAATGCCATTGGCCAGACCTGTTGCTGTCAATAAGTTCCATCCCGTCATCAACTGGAAGTAATTATGAAAGCCGGCGAGAGCTGGCAATTTAATGGTCGGGAAAGGTGTATCAAAGGATGCCATGGCAACGATTTTCAGGCCGATATTCTGTTCGATCAGTGATTGTATCTTTTCGATATCGGCCGCAAACGGTTCAATCAGAATAACCGTGTCGGTTTTCTGCATGACTTCTTCAACACCATGCAGAATATAAGTGCCTTCCAGATAGTCACTGTTCTTGCGGGTAATCTCATAGGATTTCAGCGTCAGTTCTTCGGCGACACCATCATTACGTCCTGCAAAATACAGACAGGTAGCGGGGGCCAATATATCGATGATCTCGTTTGAAATCTTTTGGGTCAGCAATTCATGGCAAATGTCAGCGGCCTGGTTTTTGTGCGCCCATTCATGGCCTTGTAACAATGATTGATAAATCAGAGCCTGTTCAAAAACACTTTTAGTGGCGGCAGTGGCCTGTTCCTTGCCACAGGAGAGGATAATGCTTTTATCGGCCAACTCGGTGATCTTGCTGTTTGCCGTCGCTGTCAAAGCGAGGCATGGAATATGCTGTTCTTTTGCCAAAGAGAATAAAGAAATAAGTTCTTTGGTCTGACCGCTGTTGCTGGCGCCGATAATGGCAAAATCATTGAGATTATAATCATGCGCCTGACGGGAACCTTCGGTATGAAAATGCCATTCCGATCCCTGATACAGGGCCTGGGAAATCAGATTATGAGCCGGGAAAATGCGGCTGGAGCCTTCGCCGGTCAGCAGGATTTTTTTCTTTTGCTTGAGAACGGGCAGCCAGTCGGCAGTTTGCCGTGGATTGAACTGGCGCAGCAATGCAGGTGCTTCACGCATTTCATTCTGGATA
>DASWYT010000148.1:0-3237 GCA_036404835.1 Alphaproteobacteria bacterium
ATCCGTTGATGTGCAGACCGGTAAACTGGGCCTGAGCAAAAAATACCTGCCATGGTGGCGCGGCGATTCCAATTTGTTCAGCGTCCAGGGTGGCCGCGAAGTCAGCATGGAAATGTCCGCGAAATATAACCGTGAAGATGCTATCACCCAGGCGATGTGGAAATCGAAAGACGCTTCCCGCCTGATCACCAATCTGTCATTGCTGGAATTGCCGATTGATACACAATTAATGTTCAATATTGTTCTGATGATTCCAATCGGTGCACTGGTGATCGTTATGCTGCGTCAGCTGATCGGTATTCCGACCTTCGGTACCTTTATGCCGGTCCTGATGGCCTTGTCCTTCCGCGAGACCGGATTGTTCTGGGGGATCGGCCTGTTCACGCTGGTCGTGATGATTGGTTTGTTCCTGCGAGCGTACTTTGATGAGTTGCGACTTCTGGTGGTGCCGCGTCTGGCCGCAGTATTGACTATCGTTGTCATGTTGATCGCTGCGCTGACCGTGATCAGCTATCGCTTCGGCATTAATGCCGGTCTGTCGATCACGCTCTTCCCGATGATCATCCTGACCATGACGATTGAACGTATGGCGTTGATGACGGAAGAATTCGGTGCGAAGACGGCCCGCCGCACGGCATTCGGTTCCGTTGTTGCTGCATCGCTGGCTTACTTATGCATGCATAATGCGCTGATGGAGCATCTGATCTTCCTGTTCCCGGAATTGTTGCTGATCGTTCTGGCCTGCTGCATTCTGCTGGGCCGTTATAATGGTTACAAATTATCTGAATATTTCCGCTTCAAGAAACTGGCGAAGGCGATGCAGGATAATGTCCCGCCACCTGTCCTTCCGGCGGAGTAAGCATTCATGTTCGGATTGTTCAAAACCTATCGCGAGCTTGGCATCCTGGGGATGAACAGCCGGAACGTCGATTATATTCTTAAATATAATCCGCGTTCGAAATATCCGCTGGTGGATGATAAACTACTGACGAAAGATATCGCTGAGAAAGCCGGCATCCCGACGCCGCCGATTTACGAAGTCGTCTCGTTTCCAAGTCAGACAATCGGTTTCGCCGACCGCATGGCGGCGTATAACGAATTCGTCGTCAAACCGGCACAAGGCTCCGGCGGTGGCGGTATTCTGGTGATTGGTGGCCGCACCGCAACCGGTTTCAAACGTGCCTCCGGCAAGATCATGCCGTTCAACGACATGCAATATCATCTGACCAATACATTGAGCGGTCTCTATTCGCTCGGTGGTCAGCCGGACCAGGCGATTGTGCAATATCGTGTTCATCCGGATGTGTTCTTCAGTTCGATGACATCGGGCGGCGTACCTGATGTGCGCGTCATCGTGTTCCAGGGTGTGCCGGTGATGGCAATGTTGCGTTTGCCGACGCGTGAATCCGATGGCAAGGCGAATTTGCATGCAGGCGGTATCGGGACGGGTATTTCCATTGCCACGGGTATGACGACGCATGGCGTCTATCGCAACGCACCGATCGGCGAACATCCGGATACGAATGCGGGTATTACCGGTCGTACCATCCCGGCCTGGGACCAGATTTTGAACATGTCGGCGCAATTCTGTGATATTACGGGTCTGGGTTATATCGGCGTCGATATCATCATCGACCGCGATAAAGGCCCGATGATGCTGGAAGTGAATGCGCGTCCGGGTATCGCGATCCAGGTTGCCAACCAGAAAGGCCTGAAGGGCCGCCTGGAACTGGTCGAACAGCATATCCATGAATTGAAAACACTCGATGACAAAATCGCATTCGCGCGCGAACATTTTGCCTGATGGAAGAGGGGCAGCGATGACATTGACGATGCCCTATGAAGATTATATCCGTTCCCTATCGAACAAAGCCGCCAGTGCTGGTGTGTTGCTGTTCAATGCGCAGAATGAAATCCTGGTCCTGGAAGTAACCTATAAAAAAAATATCTGGGGTGTGCCCGGCGGTATGGTCGATCCCGGTGAATCACCGCGCGATGCCGCTGCCCGTGAAGTGCTGGAAGAAACCGGTTTGCAGGTTACGATTGGCCGTCCGTTATGTGTCGAATTCAAAACTATTCTCGGCGATATTGGTGCCATTCAGTTTGTTTTCGATGGCGGTGTCTTATCGGATGAGCAGATCGCCAATATCAAACTTGCCCCGGCAGAAGCATTGTCATACCGTTTCGTCAAAGTGGAAGATCTGGAGACCATGCTCGATCCACGTTTTGTAAAACGCATCGGCGTTGCTGTGCGCGCCCGGGCAGAACATCATTTCTATTACATGGAACATGGCGAGATCGTTTAGATCTCTTTTTTCACATTCCGGCGCCGGTCGATGGCTGATGGCTGGAATTGCATATCCATCATGCTTTCGATGAAGGATGATTTGTCATTTGTAATAAGCTGGCGCGTAGCTTGATCTTCCTGATCGACCACATATTTGGACATTGTCACAGTCCGAGCCGTATCCGTCGCATTGATTTTATGGATCATTCTTTCTTTATAAGCGTAACGTGTCGCATGTACGCCGGTGATGTCTGACGGATAGATTTTTTTATCCTTGTCTTTATCAACGATTTTATATTCATTCGTGTAGAAAACATCGTCCTTTTCATGATGGTAAACCAGTTTGTATTGCTGCCTGTTCAGGCTGTCCTGTGATACTTCCATCAGATAGCCGGTCTTGGGATAGAGCAGGGTCAGATCAATCGTCAGACTGTCATAGAGTATAACTTTGGTGCGCACTTGCGCATCGGCCTTTGGTGTAACCAACAAGGCACCAAAACCGACGGCAAGACTATAGGCCAGGTTTCTCAGATTAAATGACATGATCAGGGGCGTGCGATGTTGGAGGTCAGGACGGTCCGGGAATGGTCCGGCAGGATACCATAGAGCGTTTCGTCGATCATTTCTCTTAGTTTTTTAGCGGCTTTGTCTTTATCTTGTGTTTTATTCTCTGTGACGGGTCCGGAATTGTAACGTGTATTATAAATGATTTCATCCTGATCAATAGAAAGTGTGGATTCAATCTGGTTGGCAGCATCCACGATATAACATGAGCTGCTTTTTGTTTCAGGGACATCAAAACGCTTATTGAGATCTTCGTCACAGACGAAAAGAGACGTTCGTATTTTCTTTTGGCCTTCCGTATATTTATAAACAATCTGAATGGTGGGGGCATTGCCTTCAGGGACAGATAATTCGAATATCTGTGCAGGCTCGCCTTTGCTGGATTG
>DASWYT010000149.1:0-2561 GCA_036404835.1 Alphaproteobacteria bacterium
TGTGACCGGGTTGTTTTATCTGACATAATGCACCAATAGGGAGTCGAAAATAGGGAATGGAGTTTAGATGTGACTTAAACTAACATGAATTGGTTAAAAACCAATCTGCACCGCAACATTGAAATAGGTCTAAGGTCGATAAAATCCGATGCTATTTTTATCTTTTCTTCATAAAAACATGTGGCGCATATGACGGCTGAAATAATTTTTATGCAGGCTGCTTTGGAACAGGCAAAATGTGCGGTACAGGCGGATGAAGTGCCGATTGGCGCGGTGCTGGTGGATATTGCCAGTGGCGAGATTGCAGCGCGCGCTTTTAACCGCACGGTGACCCTGTCCGACCCGACAGCCCATGCCGAAATTCTGGCAATCCGCGAGGTTTGTCAAAGAGTTGGTGCGCAACGTATTCCAGAATATGATTTGTACGTCACGCTGGAACCATGCCCGATGTGCGCAGCGGCCATCAGCTTTGCCCGGATCAGGCGTGTTATCTATGGCGCGGATGATCCAAAGTCCGGCGGTTTGAGTGCTGGGCCGTGTCTCTATAACCATGCACAATTGCATCATAAACCTGAGGTGGTGAGTGGTGTATTGGCAGCGGAATCTGCTATGCTGTTGCAGGATTTCTTTAAAACCAAGCGGCACAAAAACAATGGATAAACCGAAGTCAATTGAAATGCCTGCTCTTTCGGTTTCTGAATTATCACAGAAGCTGAAACGGACGCTGGAACAGCAATTCGATTATGTGCGTGTGCGCGGTGAATTGTCGAAAGTAGCCCGTCCGGGGTCCGGCCATATTTATACCGATCTGAAAGAT
This sequence comes from Alphaproteobacteria bacterium, assembly GCA_036404835.1. Classification (GTDB taxonomy): domain Bacteria; phylum Pseudomonadota; class Alphaproteobacteria; order Micavibrionales; family SZUA-601; genus DASWYT01. Next base: position 818 of record DASWYT010000149.1, read on the forward strand.
GAAAATGCCGTTCTGAAAGCCGTATGCTGGAAGAATGTCGTGCCGTCCCTGGCGATCCAGCCGGTGGAAGGCCTGGAGGTGATTTGCACCGGACAGATCACGACCTATCCGATGAGTTCCAGCTATCAGCTGAAAATCATGCAGATGGAACTGGCCGGGCAGGGTGCCTTGCTGAAAATGCTCGAAGAACGCAAGCAGCGTTTGCTGGCAGAAGGTTTGTTTGCGCCGGAACGCAAGAAAAAACTGCCCTTCCTGCCGAAAACGATTGGCGTGATTACGTCACCGACCGGTGCTGTTATTCGCGATATCCTGCATCGTATTGCGGACCGTTTCCCGACCCATGTGCTGGTCTGGCCGGTGTTGGTCCAGGGTGAAACAGCGGCGCAAAGCGTGATCAAGGCGATTGAAGGATTTAATGCGGCCACAGCACACAGGCCTGACCTGTTGATCGTGGCGCGTGGTGGCGGTTCGGTCGAGGATCTGATGCCGTTTAACGATGAAGCCCTGGTCCGCGCCGTTGCGGCCAGTGATATTCCGGTTATCAGCGCCGTCGGCCATGAAACCGATACGACACTGATCGATTATGCCGCTGATGTCCGTGCCCCGACCCCGACGGCTGCGGCTGAAATCGCCGTGCCGGTGCGTAACGATCTTTATTATACGGTGCAAACGCATCAGCAACGGATTGCCCAGCATATCTTCGCCTTGTTGCGTCACCGCCAGTCGGAATTGAAAATGCTGGCCGCGCGCCTGGGTGATCCGCAACGCGCATTGGAATCCATCCAGCAACGGGTCGATCTGGCTGGGTCTTATTTGCGCCAGAATATGATGCGCCTGTTGCATGTGCATCAGCAACGCCTGCAGAAAATCAACCTGCAGGCCCATAGCCCGAAAAACATGCTGGCGCAGCAATCCCAGAATCTGGCGCATCAGGCGCAACGTCTCAACCGCGTGATTGCGTTGACCGTGCAACAACAACAGCAAGTGCTGAAACATCATACATCGCTGCTGGAAAGTTATTCTTTCCGCAAGACACTGGAACGTGGTTTTGCGCTGGTGCGTAATGGCGATGAACAACCGGTAACACGTGCAGAAGAGGCGAAAAAACAAGCCGCCCTGCACATCCAGTTTGCCGATGGTGTCGTGAAAACCGTGCCGCAGACTTAATTCTGCAACAGCGCATCAATTTCATGCGGCCGGGTGATGATATAATCGACGTAATCCGGTTTTGGAATATTTTTATCTTTCACCACCAGAACGGTGCGCATACCCAGTGCTTTCGCATGGATTAAATTTGCGGCCGTATCCTCGAACATGACAATATGATCGGCCGGATAATCCCCTAAAAGAGCCATCGCGCGTTCAAACGGTGCCGTCGATAATAATTTTCCCGTATGGCCGATATCTTCGGATGCGATACGGTGTGTCAGCGGGATAATCTCATCAAGCTCCAGCCGCGTCATGATGGCATTGACCCAGGCAGAGTTGGAATGGGACAACACGACCTGCGGCCCGGCAAAATTGCGGATATAATGATAGGTTTCGGGACAGGGCGTAATCAAATTCGCGACAAAAGTCACATAATCCGTTTCAACGAGGGACCGGTCCAGTATCTGGTCGATGAAAAAAGCAGCCATGGCATAGCCATGATCATGGAATGATTTGTGAACGGCCTTCAGGGCTTTTTCCGGATCGGTGATATAACCGGCTGCGGTAATAAGCCGCGCGGCTTCCAGGCAACTTT
>DASWYT010000150.1:0-3906 GCA_036404835.1 Alphaproteobacteria bacterium
GCTGGATTTTCTGGATGCCCTTATAGATGGACACACCGGCCCCCAGGCCAAAGATCATAATGGCAACGACAAAGGTCCAGAAATAAAGCTGGAGACCGTAACCGAATGGGTGACGTGTATTGGCTGGGCGGGCGGCGCGTCTGATGCCGAAGAGAAGGAGAAGCTGGTTACCTGTATCGACGAGGGAGTGCACCGCTTCGCTGAGCATCGCGGCACTGCCGGTACAGAGGGCGGCGCCGAATTTCGTGATTGCGATCAGGAGATTGCCGAAAAGGGCGGCGTAAATAACTTTCTTGGAGGTTGGCTGAGCCATAAAAGAAAAAAGGCCTTCTGTTGTGAAGGCCTGATTATAAGGGTTTAAATCTGATTCTGTCCAGAACTGTTTTTTAGTCCCGGACGGTTCAGGCGGCCTGTTGCAGACTCTTTGTGTCGATGACAAAACGGTAACGCACATCGCCTTTGATCATGCGTTCATAGGCCTCGTTGATCTGGTCGATCGTGATCAGTTCGATATCGGAGGCGACATTATGTTTCGCACAGAAATCGAGCATCTCCTGCGTCTCTTTGATACCACCGATCATGGAACCGGCCAGGCGGCGGCGTTTCATGATCAGGCTGAAAGCGGAGACAGGTTGCGGATCAGGCACACCGACCAGCACCATCGTGCCGTCCAGTTTCAGCAGGCCCAGATATGCATTATAATCATGGTCTGCAGAAATCGTGTTCAGGATAAAATCGAAACTGTTGGCTTTTTCGGTAAAGGCGCTGGCGTCTTTCGTGGACACAAAATCATCAGCCCCCAGACGTAACGCATCATCGCGCTTGGACGGGGAATGGCTGAGGACGGTCACGTGCGCCCCCATCGCCTTGGCGATTTTGACACCCATATGACCGAGACCGCCCAGGCCGACGATAGCGATATTGTCACCTTTTTTCACGCCGAAATGGTGCAGCGGGGAATAGGTGGTGATACCAGCGCACAGCAACGGTGCGGCGCGCTCCAGGGGAATGCCTGCGGGAATACGCAGCACGTAATTCTCATCGACGGTGATGCGGGTGGAATAGCCGCCATAGGTCGGTGTCTTTCCATCCTGTTCCAGGCCGTTATAGGTGCCGCTCATACCGGTGTTGCAATATTGCTCTTCGCCGTCTTTGCAATGTTCGCATGTGCGACAGGAATCGACGAAACAGCCGACACCGACGATATCGCCTTCTTTCCATTTTTTGACGGCGGAACCGATTTTGGACACGGTGCCGACGATTTCATGGCCTGGAACCATCGGGAAAATCGCATCGCCCCATTCACCGCGGGCCTGATGAATATCGGAATGACAAACGCCGCAATAAGCGATATCGATCAGCACATCATGCGGCCCCGGCTCGCGGCGGGAAATCGAAAAAGGAGCCAGTGGCGCTTTGGCGCTTGGTGCAGCATAGGAAGCGGTTTTCAACATGGGAAAATCCAATCGGTAAAAAGCGGGGGCACAATGAAGATAGGATCTTTTGGCAGAGACGGCCAGTCCCTATGCTAAGATCGTGGTTTTATGCTAGTTTATGTTTATCATAAAGATACAAGAGAGTGTCATGGTTACAATTTCTCCCGCTGCAGTAGCTGAACGTTTTATGCGTTATGTGCAAATCGATACGCAATCCAGCCCGGACAGCAACACCAGCCCGACCACGGAAAAGCAAAAAGATCTCAGCCGTTTATTGGCGGATGAATTGCGGGGATTGGGTTTGACCCAGGTTGAATGTGATGCGTTCGGCTATGTCTATGCGACATTGCCCGGGAATAGTACCAAGGCAAACGTGCCGGCGATTTGTTTTTGTGCCCATGTCGATACGGCGCCCGATTGCAGCGGGACTGATGTCAAACCAATCCTGCATCAGAATTACGACGGCAGCGATATCATCCTGCCGGACGATCCGACGCAGATTTTGCGTATCAGCGATATCCCTTATTTAAACAACCATATCGGCAAGGATATCATCACCGCCAGCGGCCAGACGTTGCTGGGCGCGGATGACAAGGCGGGTTGTGCCATTATCATGCAGACAATTGTGGAATTATTACAAAATCCACAGATCATGCATGGCGATATCAAAATTGTCTTCACGCCGGATGAAGAAGTCGGTCGCGGGACGGATAATATCGATATGCAGAAAGTCGGTGCATCCTTCGGTTATACGCTCGATGGCGGTAAAGCGGGTCTGGTGCAGGATGAAACATTCAGTGCCGACAGTGCCGTTATCACGATCAATGGTGTTATCACCCATCCGGGCTATGCCAAGGACAAGTTGGTCAATGCATTGAAAATTGCCGGTGAAATTCTGGCCGCTTTGCCCAAAGGTGAGTGGAGTCCCGAAACGACGGAAGAACGTCAGGGTTTCGTGCATCCGACAGCGGTGAATGGCATTTCGGAACAGGCGACGATCAAATTCATCGTTCGCGATCACGATACGGAACGTTTGGTACAGCACCATGCACGTTTAAAAGATTTGGCGGAAAAAATCGTCGCGGCCCATACGGGTGCGACGATGGCTTATGAAGTGAAAGAGCAATATCGTAATATGAAGGATATTCTGAAAGATTATCCTTTTGTCTTTGATAATGCCGTCGAGGCCGTCAAACGCACAGGAATTCAGGTTGAAAAAGGTCTGATCCGCGGTGGTACGGATGGCAGCCGCCTCAGCTATATCGGGATGCCGTGTCCCAATCTGTTTACCGGTATGCAAAATATTCATTCCAAGCGCGAATGGATTGGCACATCCGATATGGCCAAATCTGTCGAGATGCTGATCCATCTGGCGATGGTGTGGGAAGAACGGGCATAATTTAATGCTCTTGTCGGACAGCATAAACCAGTCTATGCAATAAGTATGAGCGACGAACAACGTTCCTTGTCCGAAGTCTATCGTACGGTAAAAATACCGGAAGGCGCGTCGCTGTTGCGTAAGATGATGGCCTATATGGGGCCGGGATTGCTGGTGGCGGTCGGTTATATGGACCCGGGTAACTGGGCGACCGATCTGATGGGCGGCGCGAAATTCGGTTACACGCTGCTCTGCGTTATTCTCCTGTCCAATTTTATGGCGATGCTGTTGCAGCATCTTTGTATCAAGCTGGGTGTCGTCACCGGGCGTGACCTGGCGCAGGCCTGCCGCGAGAATTATCCGCGACCAGTGGCGTGGTTCCTGTGGGTGATCTGCGAACTGGCCATTGCGGCATGCGACCTGGCTGAGGTCATCGGTTCGGCGATTGGCCTGCAATTACTGTTCGGTATCCCGCTGGTGTGGGGATGTATCATCACTTGTCTCGATGTGCTGGCGGTGTTGTATCTGCAGGCCAAAGGTTTCCGTTATATCGAAGCGCTTGTCCTGTCCCTGATCCTGGTCATTGGCGGTTGCTTTGCGGCGGAGCTGATTTTCTCGAAACCTGACTTAGGTGGGATCGCCCATGGTTTTATCCCGGATGTGGCGATCCTGCATAATAAAGAGATGCTCTATATCAGCGTCGGTATTATCGGTGCGACGGTGATGCCGCATAATCTCTATCTTCATTCCGCCATCGTGCAGACGCGTGCCTACCCGCAACATGATGCAGGCAAGAAAGAAGCAATCCGTTTCGCGACGTTCGATGTGATTGTGGCGTTGCTGTTCGCATTATTTATCAATGCCGCGATCCTGATTGTTGCCGCCGCATCGTTTCACTGGAGCGGGCATCAGGATGTCGCCGAAATCCAGGAAGCCTATCGTTTGCTGACACCGGTTCTCGGCGCAACTTTGGCCAGTACATTATTTGCTGTGGCGTTGCTGGCATCGGGACAGAATTCGACATTGACCGGCACGTTGGCCGGACAGATCGTGATGGAAGGTTTCCTGCGCGTGCGTCTGCCGCCCTGGTTG
>DASWYT010000151.1:0-1609 GCA_036404835.1 Alphaproteobacteria bacterium
CCTCCTCTTACATGAAACGTGGAATGATATAGGCAAAGCTGAAACCGGTCAGGTAAACCGTCAGCGAAAAGAAATAAATGCCCAGACTGACACGGCGTGTCTTGCCACAGGCTTTCGCCATATGGGGATCCATGGGACAAGGCGCATGACGCTGGCGGTATTGCAAAATCCCCGCAAGCGTCAGCATGATTGCCGAGAAGATAAACAAGGATTGTTTATGATCGGAGATCAAAGTCAGTTGCGGCACGTTGCTCACCAGACCGGCCAATGTTGCACCGGCCCCAATCGTCACCAGCAAAGCTGGCAGGGCGCAGCACAATAAGGTGCTGCTGCTGGTCAATAATGTCAGAAAGTTGATCGTCTTGTGCATGGTATCACCTTCCTCTTACAAACGGTGGATTTTTTCGACTGCATAACCGGAATCGGTTACCAGTTTGGTAATCGTCACATCATCCAGTTTCGTGCCTGGTGCAACGGTCAGGGTAATCAGTTTTTTCTCCAGGCTGATATCGACTTGCTCGACACCTTTTTGTTTCCCGAAAACTTTCTTCAGTGATTGTGCACAGAAATCACACACCATACCGTTCACGCCGATATGAATGGTCTTGGTCGCAGCGGGTTTGACGACAGGTGTTTTTTCCGCGGCAAAAACCGGCGTGATGATGGCGGTGGATAACAGCGCAATCGTCAGGATGTGTTTGAACATGAGGAACTCCTTTTAGAAATGAATCATCAGATTAACCAAAGGTGTCTGTTCATCGATATTATATCCGGCCTCGACCAGATAGGAATCATAGAACAAACGCACCAAAGGCGTTGTGGTGAATGTATCGTCCAGCTGCGGACGATGATCGAATTGCACCATCAGCCAGGTGTGCAACGATCCGGCCTCTGCCACATAAGGTGCGATCCCGAGGCGGCCGCTCTGGGTGAAATTGCGCCATTGTTCGTCTTCGGCGATCCGCACTTTATTTTCGTACGACACAAAGAAACGGCGGTCTTCCCAATCGGCCAGGATGCCCGTCATCGCACCGGGCTGATACTCCTGCCCCGGCGCTTCGCTCTGGCGGTCGATCACGCCGACGGCACTTTGCAGATAGAGATTGGCCTGTGAATCCGGATTGTTCCAGCGGTTGAGCAGATGGTTCCATTGTGCGCCATGGAATGTCGATGCGGTCTCGCGGTCATACATCAGGCGATAACCGAATGCATTCTTCGGATCGACCGTATAACCGGCAAAGACATTATTCTGCATGACATCATTATCGAACATCAGCATCGTCCCGCCCGGATAGGATAAAGGCCGGGCCTGGGCCGTTCCGGCCAGCAGGATCAAAGCGATACAAAGGGAAAGACTATGCTTCATACTCTCATTATATACCCCCATAGGGTATAATGCAAGCTTTATTTTAGCCTCGGGGCCGGTAATTGCTTTCCCCTGCTCCAGCGTTTAAGAACTAAATCACATCCTGATAATTTAGAAAGCCTGTCATGTCTCTTCATGTTGCCGATGAGAATACACATATTGCCAGCCGCGAATTCACCCTGCTGATGGCCTCGCTGATGTCTATCGTTGCGCTGTCCATCGATGCGATGCTGCCTGCGCTGG
>DASWYT010000152.1:0-3863 GCA_036404835.1 Alphaproteobacteria bacterium
AAAGCGGCTTTCGCTTTGACCTGACCGGTCGCCGTCACCTTAAAGCGCTTTTTAGCGGCGCTTTTGGTTTTCAACTTGGGCATTTTATGTTCCTTAGAAAGGTGATTGAAGTAAACCCTCGAGGCATGCCCGCCGTAACTCCATATTATTAGGAATCCGGCTTGCCAGAGGATCGGAGGCATCTTTATAGGGGGATTCTCTCAGAATTGCAAAGCAAAACAGCAATATGTCTTAATTTTGCAGAACCGGGGCCCGTTTCGGCGGGGTGTAGGAGGCCAGCCAGGCGGCGGTCAGGATCAGGAAGGCCCCACCGGCCAGCCATAAGGTCGGGGTTTCACTGAAAAAGACCCAGCCAAAGACCACGGCCCACATCAGGCCCATCGAGGAATAAACCCCCATCGTGGCCGCCGGAAGTAATTTAAATGCTTGAACCATCGCTAATTGTGCCACGGCTCCCGCTATGCCGATCACGGCCAGCAGGGTCATTTGGCGCATATTCAGCGGGGCCAGACCGTCATGGAGCAACCACCAGACCAGGGTGCAGAGGGCGGTCAGGCTAAAGAACCACATGGTGATGGTCATACTATGGTCATGCCGGCCCATATAGCGGACTAGCAAGTCGCCGACAGCCGACAGTAAAGCTGACGCCAGAACACAAAGGACCGGGAGCAGGGCAGAGGCCTGGCCATGCGGCTGGGCAATCAGCAAGGCCCCCGATAATCCGACCAGCAGGGCGGCCCATTGTTTCAGTCCGGCATATTCTTTCAGGATCAGCGGGGCGAGGATCACCAGCAGGATCGGGTAGATCTGGCCCAGCCCGTTCGCATCGGCCAGCGGCAATTGGGGCAGCGCCCAGAAATTGAGAGAGAGGGCGGCAATGCCTAGCGCGCCGCGCAAAATCTGTTGCCCCGGATAGCGTGTGGCCTGCAATGTCTGGCGGAAACCTCCCTGCTGGCCGAGCAGCGGCCACAAACACGCCATGCCGATCAGCGACCTGACCGCCAGGATCAAAGCGACCGGCACGGTGTTGTGCAACGCCTTGACCGAGCTGGTCAGGATGGCGAAACAAAAGAAAGCCGCCCAGGCATACATATGAGGATTGGGAAAACGCATTCCCCCACTATGCCTGACGGGTCATTGAGGAATCGCTAAATTGCGGTGGAACGGCAGATTATTTTTCGCCTGCCCATTCGGCGAAGAATTGTGCCAGGAAGGTTTCCATGAACGCATTACGTCCGGCGGCGACTTCTTTGCCGGATGATGTGTTCATATGCTGGCTTAATTTCAGCAGCTTGTCGTAGAAATGGGCGATCGTTGATGAGCCAAGATCGGTTGGATTATCAACAAAATCATTTTCAAATTCTAGATTTTCATTCGGAATATATAAAGGACGATTTGCGGAACCACCAAAAGCAAATGTACGCGCAATACCAATTGCACCAAGGGCTTCTAAATTATCCGCATCCTGCACGATTTGTAGCTCAATGGTTTTTTCGATCTTGGCGGTCCAGTCGTAAATATCGTGCAGGCTGACGATATCGAGAATGGCCGGAATTTTATCCTGGGCGATCCCGGCGCTTTCCAGAACTTCCCGGATAATCTCCAACGCTTCATAACCGAAATGCGATTTGCCGGTTTTCTTTTCCCAGGGGCGGCAAATATCATGCACCCATGCCGCTATGCCGATCACATCCCGGTCGCCACGTTGTTCTTTTGCATGCAACAGCATCGCATTGTTAAACACACGTTCCGCATGATAAAAATCATGACCGGTTGAATCTGATCCTAAAAATTCTTTGACACGTTCGGCGATGGGGGCGAAATGTGCGTCCATGTTCATCTCTCACAAACGGCGTTTGACCATCACCACCGGGGCCAGATCGGTCAGGGTGGATTTGCGGATCTGGTCTTTGAAAAGGGACTGGCGATTGTCTTTATCGGGATCGAGATAAGCCTGCAGGTACAACCATTCCGCATCTTCAGTCAGGTCCGTCATCAAGGTACAGCGTCCATCGTGACGGCGCAGATGGATGATATCGCGCGGCATCGGTTTGAGCATCGGCGAACAAATACACAGGAAACCGGGCTGGATACCTTCGGGCACTAATGACAAGCCTTGTGCGACAATCGCGAAAGCGTTCGGGTCAGGAATATCCAATGTCGTCGTGACGGCGAGAGCAGTGGCATCGAACCAGCCAACTTGCCCGGACTCCGCCAGATTCAAAACAGGCAGGGCGCGCGGCGTATAGGATGGCGGCAGGGCGTCATCATTATGGGCGGCCGCATCCGTTTCGCGGGCGCCCTGGCCGGTGGCCAGCCAGACCAGCGACATATGGGCGGCGGCGCAGATTTTCTGCATCGCCTGGAAACTGGGCTGGTTTTCCCCGCGTAAATAGCGCGTCAGCTGGTCAACCGAGATCCCGGCCGCCTGGGCAGCATCCCGCCGGGTCGGAAAATGATCGGCAATATGGCGCAGGCGCTGGAAAAAATCGTTTTGCATCAAGCTTCTTGGGCAGGAATTCAGAATATCCGCCGTTTAAGCTAAAGCACCCGGTATATTTGCATAGTAGAAATTATGCCGGTCAGAATGCATGATAAAGAATATATTCTTGACACCTGTGGTTGAAATGCCTTATAAGAAGAACGTGACCTGTATCGAATCATATCCAACGAGCGGCACGGCGCCGGGCAAGCGGGATAAACTTTCCTGCAAGAAGCCTTCTTGTCCGGCGTCTTACTTGTCGCCTGAACAAATCGCAGAATTGCAAAAACATTTCTGGTGCGATTTCAGTGATCTTATTCCGGCACTGACGTGGGATTCTTTGCCACGCTCGTAGCTTTATTCATAAGCGACGTTTTTTCCGGCAGTTTTTTCGTGTTCAGATAATGATTGAAGGGCATCGGATACACGCCTTCTACATCCATCGAACCATTGACCGTTTTTTCAGTCTGAACGAATTTTTGAAGAACATCGTCTTTTGTACGCAGGCCTTTTGGATGAAAATGATGGCCAAGAAAAGCTTCTACGGTACCGACATGGTACAGGTTGAAATCACCCACGCCGGTTATATTGTCTTTTTCATGCTGCAGGATGGACATGCCTTCGGCCAGACTATGTTGCACATCCGTGCTTTGGCTTATCAGAACGAAATCGGCTGAATCAACGAACATATTTTTCTGATCGAAAACACCGCCGCAGATTTTGCCTTTTTGTATTTCTCTTTTTTCGCCGCGTAATTTGATGATGGTCAGGTCGGCGATTTTCAGCGTATCCAGTGTCGCGGGTGTCGCAATGGCCGTTGTTTCTGTTTCCGCAATTTGTCCGGCCACAGGCATATCCTGCCCATTTGTTTTAACCACGGAACATAAGGCCAAACAGGTGCTGAGCATCACGGATTTCAACGGCGACATTGGGAATACGCTCTTGTGAAAATGCTTTTGCGTGTGTTTAGGCAGCGATCAGATCTTCCGGATGCAACAACAGGGACAGGACGGCATCCTGGCTGTTGGCACCACGCAGACGTGCACAGAATTCCTTGTGACGCAGCATGCGGGAGATTTTGGCAAGAGCCTGCAAATGATCGGCGCCGGCATCTTGTGGGGCCAGCAACACAAAGGCCAGATCGATCGGCTTGTCATCGACAGAGTCGAAATCCAGACCCTGGTCCATGCTGATGAAGAGGGAATAAACGCGATCCAGGTTTTTCAGGCGGGCATGCGGGATGGCGACGCCATCACCCATACCGGTGGAGCCTAAATTTTCACGCTCATTGAGCTTGTCGAAAATTTCATGTTCGTCCTGGCCTGTCAGGCGCGCCAGTTCTTCGGCGCATTTCAGCAGGAAATGTTTCTTGCTGGTGGCA
>DASWYT010000153.1:0-2696 GCA_036404835.1 Alphaproteobacteria bacterium
CCTGCAGATGACGACGGAATATGCGATCAATCCGTTCGATACACAGCTTGGTTGCCGCCGTCCATTGCCAGACGAGCGCAGTTACCTGATTGAGCTGTTGACGATGATTTCAACGCCACCGGGCCAGGACAAGCCGTATGACGGTATTCCGCAGCTGGTCGGTTTCGTCGTCGATGAGATGTATCGCTGGCGTGATGAAATGACGGCCAATGGCGAAGCCCGCCCGTATCTGCCGCGCGTTGACGAGATCGTCGACCAGGCCTTGCTGGATTATAATATTTTCCTGCCGCCCGAAGCGACCTGGTGGGATGTCGTCGATGCGTTGTTCGATCATGATGCCATTCACGCCGCCACCATGGGGCAACGTCATGCCGTGCCGACGCTGGCCGATGCGATTACCGCCGCCCGCCGTCCGCAGATCCGGTCTCTGATGGAAGAAACACAGATCGGCGGTTCATCCGAGAACGTCATTCACGCTTTTGAACGGATGATTTCATCCGCGATCCGTGAATTGCCGATCCTGTCCGGTATTACCAAATTCGATATTGGCGACACGAAGATCTGCGCGCTCGATCTGATGGATGTCTCGCCGCAAGGTGATGAAACGGCCGACCGTCAGACCGCGATCATGTATATGCTGGCGCGTCACGTGCTGGTGCGTAACTGGTGGATCAACGAAGAAGCCATCAAATACATGAATCCGAAATTCCAGCTCTTCCATGAAAAACGCCTGCAGCGCGTCAAGGAATCGCCGAAGCGCCTGTGCTATGACGAATTCCACCGGACCAGTAAGTCGCCGCAGGTGCGTTCCCAGGTTATCCGCGACGTGCGTGAAGGCCGTAAATGGGGCGTGCAGATCGTCTTGTCATCACAGCTCCTGAAAGATTTTGACGATGACATGGTCGATCTGGCGACCGGTGTGTGGATTTTGGGTTCCGCCGTGTCCGACAGTGCCGTGCAGGATGCACGTGACCGTTTCAGTTTGAGCGATACAGCCGTATGGGTCATGCGTAACCGTCTGACCGGTCCGCGGGCGGGTATCGGTGCGCCGGCCTTGCTGGTTCTGGCAACGAATGAAGGCCGTTACGAACAGCATCTGATCAATACGTTGGGTCCGATTGAATTATGGGCCTTGTCGACCTCGTCCGAGGATGTGGCCTTGCGCAAGCGCATGTATGTGCGTTTGGGTGCCAATCGCGGTCGTCAGGTGCTGGCGGCGAACTTCCCGGGCGGTTCGGCCCGTAACGAGATCAAGCGCCGTGTCGATGCGTATAATGAACGTGGTGATAACAAGCATGGCACCGTATCCAGCGTGGTGGATGAAATCGCCGAAGAACTGATCAATATCTATACATCGACCGTGATGGCGCGTATGGGGACGGTTGAAACGCTGGATCAGGCGAAGATACCGGAAAAACGCGAAGAGCGTCAGAACCGGACCGAAGCCGTCACGTTGTAAATTTTTCCAGCCTTATTAATGTAACGCTGCTCTTTTGGGGAACAGGTTTTAAAATTCATGGATATGATTTTGTTTGTCGCGCTGGTTCTGGTGATCTATGGCATTTTGTGGGGTGCGGCGCATTGCGGCCGTGAAGCCATGTTCGGTGCCCTGGGCGTCATGTGTACGATCAGTTTTCTGTTTGCCGCCAAGATCGTCAATGTCGCGGGTTATCCGCTGGTGCCAAGTGCGCCTATCCTGGCGTTCATTTTCTATAGCGGCAGCATTCTCCAGGAATTTTATTCCGTCCAGGATGCACGCAAAGTCCTGTGGATCAATCTGGGATCGATGCTGTGTTTTGCAGGCTTAGGGTTACTGGTACGTTATATGCCGCTTTTTATCGCAGATGATGCTCTGGGCCAAAGCTACGACACGCTGCTTGATTTCTATCCGCAGGCTTTGGGAGCGGCTTTGGCGGCGTTCAGTACATCTTATGGCCTGAACATGCTGCTCAATGGTGTCCTGCACCGTGCGTTCGGCACGAAATTCTTCCCGCTGCGCAGTTTTACGACGGTGGCCCTGTCCAATTTATGGGATATCACCGCCTTTATCGCGCTGGCTTATCCATGGACGGAATCTTCGTTGAAAATGATCGTCATGACCTGGCTGATGCGTCTGGGTTGCATCATCCTGGGTGTCCCGGTGATCTGGCTGATCAAGCGCGATTACACAAAGCGCCAGCCCCATGTGACGACGCTTTAGTCGGCCGGAGCCGCGTCAGGACATATTTTTGAATTATATGTCATAATATGCAAATTAAAAGACACCCGAATCCTTGTCAAAATCGGGGTTTTGCCCTATAAAATGTGGGGTCGCCTGCCTCACAAAGGGGGCGCTCATAAAACCAACTTCGCTTCAACTTAAGGAAAGAGGAAAGCTATGAATTTCCGTCCATTACACGACCGCGTTCTGGTCCGTCGTCTGGAGAGCCAGGAAACCACCAAGGGTGGCATCATCATCCCGGATACCGCCAAGGAAAAACCGATGGAAGGCCAGGTTGTGGCTGTCGGTACCGGTCATCATCATGAAAATGGCGTAACGCATCCGCTGGCTGTCAAAGTCGGCGATCATATCGTTTTCAACAAATGGTCCGGCACCGAGCTGACCGTTGATGGCCAGGAATATCTGGTGATGAAAGAATCCGACATCATGGGCATCGTCGACGGCGCCAACGCGTCCAAGAAAGCCGCCTAATTTT
>DASWYT010000154.1:0-7842 GCA_036404835.1 Alphaproteobacteria bacterium
AACGATTCTTATCGCCGGTTACCCGTTATGGTATCCGTTCGACCATCTGGATATGCTGAACAATGCACAACAAGCAGGTTATCATCTGATTGAAACGGCTATCTTTACCACTCCACGCGAACTGCCTGACCTGACACCGGAAAATGCCAAAGATTTCATCTATCGCGGCCTGCCCCTGATCGATATGGCGGCCTATGAAATCTGCACATTACTGGAACTGGGCCATCCTTTCGATATTGACCCGGACGATCCTGAACATTGGGACGTTATCGAGTCATCGCTTAAACGCATGGCGGGACTGATCGATTATTATCATCTTCATTTTGACTTCTACAAACCGTCACTGGTGACTTACCCGCAAGGCTATGTACCGGCCGCCATTGCCATGCGTGTCGTGGCGATGCTTCACAATACTCCAACACTCGTCATCGAACATATTTGCGACCGCGACCGTTTGATGTGTGAAACCAAAACCGGTGTCAGCGTCAATTACAATTCCGTCGCGGAAACGTTCAAAGAAAAATTAGATACAATCGACCAGGCTGAAGCTGACAATTTCTGGGAGCATTTCTATGACTCCATTAAAACGCGCAAACATGCCGAACATCAAAGCCCGACACAGGAGCTGGTGATCCAGAAAGAAAGACCGGACCAGAAAATCATGACATTCCTGGGCCAGGTCGGAACGGACTCCTCCGTCTTGTTCGGATCGATTTATTTCCATTCGCAGGCTGGCCTGATCATCGAAGCCGCCAAACAGATTTTAGATGCCGGTCATTATGTTGTGGTGAAATTACACCCGAAAGAAAGCACCAAGGCCGGCCGCCCTATCGACAATAAGCCCTACAATAAACTGACTTACCGCAAGCTACAGGAGCATCCTGATTTTGCCGAATTGTCAAAGAACCCGCGCCTTATCATCGATAGTGACAATCTCTATGACAGTTACAGCACTATTCTCGTCGCCGATGCCTGCATGACAATCAATTCACAGATCGGGCTGGAAGCGGCCTGTATGGGCAAACCGGTTATCGTCTGCGGCAAATGCACCTATGGCGAAAGCGGTTTTACCAATGATGTTCATAATGAAACTGAATTGAAAGAAGCGCTGCAAAAAGTCCTGTCATCGACTTTACAGACCGACCCAGCACGCGCGCGCAAGTTCTTTTATTCGTATACGCATTATAGTGCCATTGAAAAAGAACTCGATAATTTCATACATCTGATGCTGGACATGGCGAGCCAGGAATCCCTGGCGGCATAATTGTCCGTGATGATTTTAATTTATGGCCGGTGATGATTGCAGTCTGTTTTTAATAAATTGCAACGGCATCTCTGTCATGGGTACAAGCAAACCGTCATGACAGAACTTGTGCATCAGATTGATTGCTTTCAATTCATTCTGATGTTTAATTTCGTTGCGTTCAGATTCACTTTTTTTAAGTCCATCCTTGCCCTGAAGTTCGACCATACCATTTGTTATGGGAGATAACATCACATAGGTGGCACCTATCTCTGCTATATCATATAGATTCACTATCATATTGGCGCCAGACGATTCATGTACGCCGGATATATAACGAACATTTTCAATGTCGATAGGGTTATACTCCAGTTCCAATAACTCATCTCTAAACATAAAAACATACTGGTCCAACACAGAGGACTGGTCAGCCCGGCTGTCGAAAAAACGTATTTTAGACGTATCATGGACAAAGTAAGATTGTGTGCCAAAACGATTCTGACGTATAAATCTCTGTACTTCCGGAGCATCTTGTTCCAAACCGTCCCAGGCCGGCAAGCCAACCATCCCAATGGTCACAATATTGACTTTATCATGCGTAAAATAATCATTATCCCGGAACATTAATGTCACCGGTATTGTATGCTGCAAAACTTTATGAGCATCTTCTTCTCCCAGCCAGCCTTGCAGAAATGCCGTACTGTCCGGCACTTCGAACATATAATGGATCTGCTGACCGAACGCAGAGAGTTGATCCGTCAGATAGACGGTTGAATCATCATCAGAAAACACAATAACAGAACCTTTAAAAGGGGGATTTTATCTTTGAAACAGCAGATTATAACTTAATCCGGCATTTTTGTCAATATGTAAATTTAATCAATCTCGACCAGGCTGTCCTTGATCGATTGCAACAAATTACGCACATCATTGGTAGCGCGTTGCAGGGCCATGTCGTCGGCACTACGCAGGACCAGCGAAACACCCACCTGCCCGTCCTTGAAATGCGGATAAGAGCCGATAACGACATTCGGATATTTCCCCTGGATCTTGCCCAAAGACACCGCGATCTGGCCTTCGCGCAGATTGGTCTGCAGTGTCTTGGTTTTCAGCGGTTTGCCACCCTGCAGCGTGTCGGCAAAACTGTCGAACATGGCCTGCATGATTTCCGGCACACCGGCCATCACATAGACATTCTCGATAATAAAGCCCGGTGCGGCAGACACCGGATTATCGATCAGTTTCACATCACGCGGCATGTCCGCCATGCGGGCACGGGCATCGTTCAGATCATCGGCCTTGTAATGCTTACGCAGACGGCGCATCGCCTCGGTGTTGCGTTCCATGACACGGCCAAAGGCACGCGCGATGGAAATCGCCGTAATATCATCATGGGTCGGGCCGATGCCACCGGTTGTAAACACATATTGATAGCGCTTACGTAAAGAATTCACCGCTTCGACGATATCGGCTTCGATATCCGGCACAATCCGCACCTGGGCCAGCTGGATGCCCAGCGCATCCAGTTTCTCAGCCAGGAACGGGATATTCTTGTCCTGGGTGCGTCCGGAGAGGATTTCATTGCCAATAATCACCAACGCCGCCAGAGCACTGTCGGGCAGGTGATCGATCATAGATTCATGGTGTTTTCTTGCAGCGGCCATACAGACATGCTAGAATGGGTTTATTAAAAAACCTTAACGCTTTTAACTCCAATGTTGTCACCCGCCTCGTCCGTTCCGCTCTATACCGAAGCCGATTTCGAGGGCATGCGCAAAGCCTGCCAGCTCTCCGCATCCCTGCTCGACCGGATCACGGAATATGTCGTGCCGGGCGTGACCACGGGCGAGCTGAATGACCGTCTCCATGCGTGGATGCTGGAAGCCGGTGCTGTGCCCGCCACATTGGGCTATCGCGGCTATACCAAGGCCAGCTGCATCTCCCCGAACCATGTCGTCTGTCACGGTATTCCGGGCGATAAAGTGCTGATCGATGGCGATATCACCAATATCGACACCACCGTCATTCTCGATGGCTGGTTCGGCGATACCAGCCGCATGTACACGGTCGGCCATAATATCAGCGCCAAGGCCCGTAAATTGATCGACGTGACCTATGAAGCATTGATGCTGGGCATCGCACAGGTCAAACCGGGCAATACGCTGGGTGACGTCGCTTACGCTATCCAGTCCCATGCCGAGAAGAACCGTTTCAGCGTCGTCCGCGATTTTTGCGGCCATGGCGTCGGCCGGGCCTTCCACACCGAACCACAGGTCCTGCATTTCGGCAAAAAAGGCGAAGGTTTGGTACTTCAGGAAGGCATGATCTTCACCATCGAGCCGATGATCAATGGCGGCACCTGGCAGGTAAAAGTCCTTAATGATGGCTGGACCGCCGTGACACGCGACCGTCAATTATCCGCACAATTCGAACACACGGTCGGCGTCACCAAAGATGGCTGCGAGATTTTCACATTATCGCCCCTGGGCCACACAAAGCCGCCTTATACGGCCCGCTCTTAATAATATTGACATAATATCAAACCTTTGTTAGAGTTGTCTTTCAACTCTCAAGGATTCATTTTTACCATGTCCCGCAAGCGCGATGCCATTGTGGCCGATTATAATAGTGGCGATTTTTCCCTGGAAGAGATCGGGGAAAAACATGGGATAAAGCGTTACACGCTTATCGAACATATCCGCAATGCACGCAATGCTGGAATGACAATCCGTACCGAAGGCGATCATCTTATTCAAAAAGCGCGCACTCCACGAACGGAAGAAATCGAAAAGCCCGTTCCACAGAACGTTAAACAGGACGTTTATATAAACCTCAGCCAGTCAGGCCGGACGACACGAGAAATCGCAGATGAGTTAGGGAAAGATCCGCATACCGTTACCGGACATCTTCGCAAAGCGCGGAAGGACGGAGCAGAGATTGAAAAAGGAAGACGTATCACGCAAACGGATTATCTGAAGATTGTCGCATTGCGTAAAGAAAAACTATCTTATGCCCAGATATCCAAAAAGACCGGCTTGAGTGAGAAAGCCATTCGCAAACGCCTGGAGATGGCCCGAGAAGCCGGTGTCGATTTAGACAAAGGTGCGTTGCGCGCGCCAAAACGCGTCATTGAAAAACCGGTAAAAATAAAACCGATTGAGAAAGTCGTTATCAGTTACAATGCCGGTCAGTCTGTAGACGATATCGCCAGGAAACTGGGCATGTCTACAGGCACGGTCACGCGGTATATATACGATGCACGAATGAAGGAAAACATGTTTATCCGTGCCAAGGATATATCCGATTCCATTATCGACATGCCGCGATTGGCGCTGGATATTGCGGGAAATCATCTTGATCTCAATGCTGATCGCCGGATGAAAACAGCAAAAGAAAATTTCGACAATATTCTGGCATTAAAAGACGCACAACCTGATTTAAGCTGGCAGGCCGTTATCCAGCAGGCTGCCCCAAACCCCAAGAATGACAAGATGTTGGAAGTCTTGTTCCGTGCCGCCGCCCTGAATTACATCACCCAGACCGATGCCATAACCGGCTCCCGTGGCGACTTAACGCTGGATAGTTGTAAATTACTGCAACAGAAACTCGGTTAACGGGTCAATCCATACTGAACTGTCCATCTTTTAATCCTTTACGGGATTAAGAAGGTGCATTACTATTTTGATGCCATGGCCAATATTTCTGCTGCATCTTTGGAACTCGCCGAAAAGCCGCATTTTTACGGCCATCGTGACCGTCTCCGCCAGCGTTTCCTGCAGGATAATGGCGATGGCCTGGCCGATTACGAATTGCTGGAACTGTATCTGTTCATGGCGATCCCGCGCCGCGACATCAAACCACTGGCCAAAACACTGATTGCCCGTTTCGGCAATTTCGCCGGTGTGGTGACCGCATCGCTGGAAGACCTCACGACTATTGACGGTATTTCCGAAACATCTGCCGTTGCCTTGAAATCCATTCATGCTGCCGCGCAACGCCTGGCGAAACAAACAGCGATGGCGCAACCGGTTCTCAGCCATTGGGAATCCGTAGTCGATTACTGCAAGATCGCCATGGCGCACGAAAAAATCGAACAATTCCGCCTTTTGTTCCTGAACAACAAGAACAAACTGATTGCTGATGAAGTGCAGCAGACCGGCACCATCAATCATGCACCGGTTTATCCGCGTGAAGTGGTCAAGCGTACATTGGAACTGAATGCCACCGCTATCATCGTGGTGCACAATCACCCCAGCGGCGATCCGACACCGTCGCGTGATGATATCCAGATGACCAAAGCCTTGCAGGATGCGCTGAAAACCGTCAATGTGACCATCCATGACCATCTGATTATCGGTCGTGACGGTATCACATCGTTTCGTAGTCAAGGCTTGCTTTAATGTCCCTCGCCCAGCGTATTGCTTTTTTTGAATTCGTGCGCGATATCCCGTACCGTATCGGTCTGGGCGAAGATGACACGAATTACAATTGCGTCACGAAATCGGATATGCTGGCAAAAATGCTGGAAGGCTTAGGCATCAAAAGTCGCCCGATTATTTGCACGTTTGACTGGATGGAAGGCGTTTTTCCTGCCAGTGTTCTTGCCCTGCCGCGCGATCCAGGTGAGACACATCAATATCTGGAAATCTATATTCCCGAGACCAAGAAATGGATTAAATGCGATCCGACCTGGGATAAACGCCTGGCGGATGCCGGTTTCACCATCCCGCAATGGAATGGCAAAAGCGATACCGCCTTAGCCGTAAAGCCGCATAAAATTTATTCCGCCGAGGAATCCCTGCAAATTATCGCAGATGAAAATGATCCCAAGGAATACACACGCCATATGCGCAAGCATCGCCGCTTCTACAAGGCGATCAACCGATGGCTGGAAAGCCAGCGCCGCTAGTCGGCAACAGGATCGTTGCCGGATTTTCGTGACTATAAATCTCTGGTGTTTTTACAGACAAGGTCGAAGCAAATATATCTTTATAGAGATTGATCATACCGGAGAGACAATCATTGCCATTAATTTTACCCTTGACATTATGATAGGAGACATCCTGCTTATACATACCGGCATGATCGCTATTAAAAATAACACCGGTAAATTTCACCGAAGGCACTTTTGTCGAATATAAGACAAGCGTGTTGAGATCAGGTTTTATGCCTGTCAGACTCATATTGCCATTGGCGATAAACCATGCTGGCAAACCACTCTGTTCACTGATGCCAAAATAAGCCGTGTAAAGAGGCTGTTCTGGATTGATATAACCATGCGCCGCCGCCAGAAAATCTGACTGCAACTTTGCACTATCCAGAAAACAAACTGTACTGACCCCAACCATAATATGGTATTATAAAGCGTAAAACCCCTGGCCTCAAGCTTTATTTTTTCAATCCTTGATAGTGTCATCCCATGCATCGTACGGTTTTTTCGTATCCGTCAGCATTGGCACATGCAGGCCCAACGCTTCCAGCGCGTCCTGCATGTCTTTTGGCACGGGTGCCAGGAAGGTTTTCGGCTTGCCGTTCTTCGGATGCGGAATGGTCAGGGCCAGCGCATGCAGCCACAGATATTCGGCATATTTTTTCAGATCGCGATATTGCGGACGGTTGCGCACGCCACCGCCATATTTACCATCGCCGAGGATTGGCACACCCAGGTGACTCAAATGCACACGAATCTGGTGCATACGGCCGGATAAGGGACGACAGGCGATCAGCGCAACATCATCGTGATAAGACAGGACTTTGTAATCCGTCTGGGCGAATTTTCCTTCGTCCTTATCGACCATGACTTTGTCACCGTCTTTTGAACTTTTCTTCACCAGAGGTGCCTTGATCGAACCGTAATGGCTGTGCGGCACACCCAGCGTAATCGCCAGATAAGTCTTATCCGCTTCACGATTTTTAAAAGCATTGCCCAGTGATTCAGCCGCCGCACGGTTGCGGGCGACGACGATGACGCCGCTTGTGTCTTTATCGAGACGATGCACCAATTTCGGCTTATCGTTTTTATCCTTGGCAAACGCACCAAGCAGACGATCCAGATGTTCCAGCGTCTTGCTGCCGCCCTGGGTGGCAAGACCGGCAGGCTTATCCAGCACGATGATATCGGCATCATCGTAAATTCTCATGGCTTTTGCCTGGCGTATTTCAGTTTCCGTCAATGGCTTCTCATATTTATCATCGCCGGTGGTCGGCTGGACATGAGAGAAAGGTGGCACGCGTACGGCCTGTCCGGCGGCGATTTTCTCGTCACCTTTGACGCGTTTGCCATCGAGGCGAATTTCACCTTTGCGCATCGCTTTTTGCAGCAATACGTATGGAATATCCGGCAGGGCTTTTTTCAGCCAGCGGTCGAGGCGTTGGCCATCAGCCGATTCCGGCACATTCAAAGCGTCGCGTTTTACAGTCTCAGTCATTTTTTTCATCTCTTAAGCGTTGGAAATAGTCCAGCCGTTTCTGGATATCGCGCTCAAACCCACGCGCGACCGGCTGGTAGAATTCCTGACGTTCCATGTCAGGCGGGAAATAATTCAGGCCGGAAAAACCTTCCGGCGTGTCGTGATCATAGATATAGCCCTGGCCATATC
>DASWYT010000155.1:0-2359 GCA_036404835.1 Alphaproteobacteria bacterium
CCCAATATATGAACAGCCAGAAAGCAATAAAAATGCATTGGTTATTGCTTCAGGGTCTGGCAGATCCGCAGAAGATGCCCGCTGATGCTGATTTGCTGCCATTGATCGGCTGGACTTTGCAGAAAGTCAAACATTACAGCGGAATCAGTGGCCAGTATCCTGCTTTTGAAAAAGATAGGATAGCGCTGACCAGGGACGAAATGGATTCGTTTTTGTTCAATAATTACATGACGTATCTGGAGATCAATAAAAAGAAATTACCAGCGGAAAATAAAAAACAGATCGCGGAAAATCCTGGCTGGCTTAGCAAGACCGTGATGGTTGCCGAAAAATTTGCCACGACAGATGAGGAGAAAACAAGATTGCATGATTTTATTATCGGCAATCCTGGTCTGTGGAATGGTTACATGAGCCCCCGGAAAAAAACAGTGGAGGATATGCATATTATGCGCGATTTTATGCATGGTGCCTTGATGACATCTCCGTTGAAAAAAAATGATATACGCGTTTATTACCATACCGGGACAAAATTATTCATGGCCGAGAATAAAGATGATTTGTTGCTGATGTCGTTCGAGCCGGGCAAAGATGGTCTAAACAAGGCATTTGAATATAGTACGTTCGGCAACAAGGTTATGGATGTAAAAGAAGAAATATTAAATCCAGCCCCGTATGCTACAATATTGGATAAAGAATTTTACAATTACAGCCTGGGTCAGGTCCAAAATTTCCGGGCGAAAAAAGAGAATAATATTCAAGTTCTATAGAGTTGTTCAGGCGGCTTTATAAAACGCCACGACTTGCGGGTCGAGCATGATATCGCGGGAGCGGATCGGCTGGCGCAGAGAAATGCCTTCCAGTGTCCGGCAACGTGATAAAGCCACATAAGTCTGCCCATGCGCAAAAGCACCGCTGCCCATATCGATGGTGACGCGGTCGAAGGTTTTGCCCTGGGCTTTGTGGATCGTCATCGCCCAGGCCAGTTTCAGCGGATATTGCGTAAAGCTTCCCTGGACGGCTTCTTTGATTTTATTTTCGGTCGTATCGAACGCATAAGCGAATTTTTCCCAGGCGACCGGTTGCAGCGGATAAACATCCTCATCGACTTTCACCCAGATTTCATCTTCGTCCAGATGCGCGATGGTGGCCAATGTACCATTCACCCAGCGCTTGCCGCTGTCATTATTCAGCAACATCACCTGGGCGCCTTTTTTCAGGCGCAGATGCGCATCGGCTGGAACAGTATCCGCTGTGAATTGTCCCTCGACAGCCGCATCAAACGCATATTCCTTGCTTTTGATTGTGGCGAGATGTTCCAGATTGATACTTTCCGCCGTTTGTGTACGTGATGTCAGAACGATAGCCGGATGTTTGGAATCACTTTCCACCGTGGCATTGACGCGCTGGTTGAGCAATTGCAGATCCTGCGGCGTGAAGCTCTGGTCGCGCAGGGCGTTCAGTAAATTCAGGAAATGCGCATCACTCTGGCGGAAGACTTGTTGCAGTTCGATCCGTTGCGGCGCGATCTCCTGGTAAGCAGGCGCGTGGAAGAAATAGGCACCACCGAAATGCTGATCGAAATAGGTGCGGACATCATTGCCGACGACAGGCGGTAACTGGAAAACATCACCGAAGAAAATCATCTGCACACCGCCGAATGGTTCGTTATTCTGGCGATGCATTTTCAGTGAAATATCGATGCCCTGTAAGACATCGGCGCGGACCATGGAAATCTCATCGATCACCAGCGTATCAAGCGCCTGGATGACTTTCATTTGGCGATGGTTCTTGCGCACCTGGTCCGGCGTGATCAGTTTGGGCGGAAACAGGAAAAAAGAATGGATCGTCTGTCCGCCAATATTGATTGCTGCCAAACCGGTCGGGGCCAGCACGGCGATATTCTTACGCGTCTGTTGGCGGAAGAGATGGAGCAGGGTGGATTTACCCGTCCCCGCGCGGCCGGTGATAAACAGCGCATCGCTGGTATGTTCCATACGCTGCAAAGCGTCCTGGAAATCAGGGGTCATCGACAGATTGGCTGGTGTGCGGAGGACGCTGTTTAAAGAAGACATGGAAAAATTGTACGGGTTCCCGCTATGAACGCAAGTGGAATTTATAATTGTTCCGCTTCATCGACCAGCATGATCGGAATACCGTCACGGATCGGGAAGGCCAGTTTCGCCGCGTCGGAAATCAAAATCTGCTTCGCGGAATCGTAACGCAATGTCGTGCGCGTGATCGGGCAGATCAACAGGCCGAGCAAAGTGGCATCAGTTTGTGTCGCAGGTGCGGTGGAGATCGGCGTACTGGTCATACATGTATCTTAATGGACCGGACGGTTTTTGTCATTACTGCTTTC
>DASWYT010000156.1:0-2127 GCA_036404835.1 Alphaproteobacteria bacterium
GGCCTGTGCCACCAGCTTCTCTACACCGAATGCCTCCGGCCATTACGTCGCCAGCCCGGTGCAATGCGTGCCTTATGCGCGCGCAGAATCCGGCGTACAGCTTTATGGTGATGCACATACATGGTGGAACCAGGCACCAGGCAAATATAATTACGGCCATTACCCGCAACCGGGTGCCGTTCTCGTATTGGCACAAACGCAACGCATGACGCACGGGCATCTGGCTGTTGTCAAAAATATCCTGAATAACCGCGAGATCAATGTCACACACAGCAATTGGGGCAGTGACTGGAAAACACGCCGCATCATCTATGAATCGATGCGCGTCGCCGATGCCTCTCCGGGGAATGACTGGTCCCTCGTCCGTTTCTGGAACCGCGACGCCAACACATTCGGCTTCCCGTACCAGGCACGCGGATTTATTTATCGTTAGATATGACAAGGTACAAGGCCTTTATCCGCATGAAACCTGCTTTTCAGGAATTGTGCATATGCAGCATGGTTACTGCTTCTGATTGATGTCATCTGGTCGTAAAATCAATCATCACGGGCCTGTCCCGGACTCTCTTGCCCCAAGGAGCAACATATCATGAAGAACAAACTTGCCGCCGAGTTATTCGGCACATTCTGGTTGGTTTTCGCCGGATGCGGCAGCGCCCTCATTGCTGCAGGCGTACCTGATGTCGGTATCGGTTTTGCCGGTGTTTCCCTCGCCTTCGGTCTGACGGTCGTTACCATGGCTTATGCCGTTGGTGGTATCTCTGGCGGACATTTCAATCCAGCCGTTTCAATTGGCCTGGCCACAGCCGGACGTTTTTCCTGGAAAGATGTTATTCCTTATATCATCGCACAAATCATTGGCGGTATCCTCGCCGGTGCGGTCTTATCCGTGATCGTCTCCGGTAAAAGCGATTTTACGGCACTCGGCGGTTTTGCATCCAATGGTTATGGTGATCTCTCACCAGGCCATTATTCCATGGTGGCCGCCTTCCTGACGGAAGCATTGCTGACAGGTTTCTTCCTCATCGTAATCCTGGGAGCGACATCGTCCCGTGTCGCAGCCGGTTTCGCCCCACTGGCCATCGGCCTGTGTCTGACTCTGATTCACCTGGTTTCCATTCCGGTGACAAACACATCCGTTAACCCGGCCCGTTCCACCGGCGTCGCTGTGTTTGCGGATACTGCCGCCGTCAGCCAGCTATGGTTGTTCTGGGCTGCACCCATCATCGGTGCGGTTATCGGTGCCGTTATTTATAAATGTTTCTTCGCTGAACGCGACTAAACCGCGCATTCTTTCGCGTCCAAAAAAAAGCCACCCCATGGGTGGCTTTTTTTCATGCCTGCAATCGGGTTGAATATCTCTTTTAAAGCTTTACAATCACGTCATCATTTTGCGAAAGAAAACCATGTTCCCGTGCCGCCTGAAACTGCAAAAAGACCATCAAGAACGTCATGCCACCTGGATGGAAGCCTTTTACGATCTGGTCTTCGTTTTTGTCATCAGCACACTGATCCATGATTTGAATCATGACGCCACCTTTGCGCATGTCGGGATGTTTATGGCGCTCTTGTTGCCGGCCTGGTGGTTATGGGTCGATTTTTCCTATTTCTGCGACCAGTTCGGCGACCAGGATACGATCACCCGCATCTGCCTGTTTTCATCGATGTTACTGATCCTGTATATGGGATTGATCGTGCTGGATATCAAAGAGAACGCACAATATTTCAACATCGTTTACGGCCTCCAACGTTTATTAATCACGTTCCTCTATCTGCGGGCCTGGCGTCATGTTCCGGAAGCACGCGCCACCACCGGGAAATTTTCCGTCAGTTTCATGATATCCCTCGCCTTATGGACCGTGGCTCTTTTCTTCACCGGCCCGCTTAAATTCGCCTTATGGGGTATCGCTCTGGCCATCGAGATTCTGAATGGACCTGTCGTCTATGCCACCACCAAAAGCCCACCGGGTTTCCAGTCGCATATGCCCGAACGGTTCGGCATTTTCCTCATCATTATTCTGGGTGAAACGATCCTGTCCGTTGCATCGGGCCTGGCGCATGTCACACTCAGCCCGGCATCGGTGATCACCTCGATCCTTGCTTTCCTGATCGGGATCAATGTGTGGT
>DASWYT010000157.1:0-7120 GCA_036404835.1 Alphaproteobacteria bacterium
CAGTGAAAGCAATGGCCATTGTGCCATGGATGCAGTCAATTCATTCAACATTTAAAAGAGGCCCCCGGCCCGCCACAGAATATAACCAATAAAGAGAACGACACCGACGATCATCACGGCGGCATAATCGAAAATGAAACCTGTCTGCCAACGGCTGACCAGTCCACCAATCCCATTGCTGGAACGGGCTACGCCATCGGGACCCAGACGGTCAATCGTCTGCTGGTCCCCACGCTGCCACAGGAATGTTCCCAGGCGCTGCAACGGCTTCACAAAGATCGCGTTGTAGATCTCATCGATATAGAATTTATTCAGGCTAAGCAGATAAAGCGGCTTGAACCATTTGGCGAACAATCCCGGCAGGTTCGGCTTCATCACATAGAACAAAGCGGCCAATGCAATACCGAGAACTCCCATCACCGTCGGCAGCAAGGCGACCCAGTGTGGAACATGATGCGCTTTGTGCAGGACGTCGCCGCCTTCATGGAACAATGTCCCCGCCCAGAAATTGGCACGTTTCTCACCAGTAAAATAAGGTGCGAACATGGCACCGCTGAACAACGCACCGGCGACCAGCACCAGCAACGGTGCCCACATCGCGGCAGGTGCTTCATGTGCATGATCGAAGGCATGATGATCGCCACGCGGCTTGCCATGGAACGCCAGGAACAACAAACGCCAGGAATAGAACGCCGTCAGCAGCGCCGCCGCGATACCCAGACCATAGGCCGTATAACCCAGCAGATTATCAGAGGCAAAGGCGCTCTCCAGGATAATATCCTTGGAGTAATAACCGGCGAAGAACGGGATACCGGCCAGCGCCAGGCTACCCACCCACATCATCGCATAGGTGATTGGAATTTTAACGCTCAGGCCACCCATACGGCGCAGATCCTGTTCATGATGCAATGCATGGATCACCGAACCTGCTCCTAAGAACAATAATGCTTTAAAGAAAGCATGCGTCATCAAATGGAAGACAGCCGCACCGAATGCACCGACACCCAGGGCGAAGAACATGTAACCCAACTGGCTCATGGTCGAATAAGCAATGACGCGTTTGATATCATTCTGGGTCAGGCCGATAATGGCGGCCACAATTGCTGTCAGACCACCCATCAAGGTGATGAATGCCATCGTATCGGGCGCCGCGGCAAAGAGCGGCGACAGGCGGGCCACCATAAATACACCAGCGGTCACCATCGTCGCAGCGTGAATCAGCGCGGACACAGGTGTCGGGCCTTCCATCGCATCAGGCAGCCAGACATGCAGACCCAGTTGCGCGGATTTACCCATTGCACCGATAAACAACAGGAAGGTGCATAAGTTCAGCGGATCAAAGATGATACCCCAGAAATCGACTTCCATGCCTTTGAGCGTGCCGACCTGTTTGAAGATGCCGGTGAACTCAACCGTCCCGAACAGCCAGAAGCACAGGATAATCCCCAGGGCAAAACCGAAATCGCCGACACGGTTGGTGATAAAAGCTTTCATCGCGGCGGAGTTGGCGGAATTCTTATGGTTCCAGAAACCGATCAGCAGATAGGATGCAAGACCCACCCCTTCCCAACCGAAGAACATTTGCAGCAGATTGGTGCTGGTCACCAGCGTCAACATCGCAAAGGTAAAGAGGCTTAAGTAGCTCATGAAACGGGCACGATGCGGATCGTCATGCATATAAGTCACGGAATAGACATGCACAACGGCGGACACGACATTGATCACCACCAGCATCACGGCCGTGAGCTGATCGATATAGACCGACCAGTTCACCACGAAGTCACCGGATGTAATCCATGGCAGCACCACAATCTCGCGCGGCAGATGCAGGAAGTTGATCTGATAAAACAGGATGCAGGAAATAAGCGCCGTGATGACCATCAGGGTGCAGGTCACCAGTTCGGCACCACGCGCGGTAATCAGCCTGTGGAAGAAACCGGCGATAAAGGCACCCAGCAGCGGCAGAAAGACGACGGCCAAATCGGCCCAACCGGATAACGCATTTGAGAACATGATCAGCCTTTCAGTTCGCTGACATTTTCGACTTCAATCGAGCCGAAATTGCGGAAGAAGGTAACAAGGATCGACAGGCCGATAGCGCTTTCAGCGGCAGCAACCGTCAGGATAAAGAGCGTGAAGACCTGGCCGACACGATCCCCCAGATAGGCGGAGAAACCGACAAAATTGATATTCACCGCCAGCAACATCAGTTCGACCGACATCAGCATGACGATAACGTTCTTGCGGTTGAGGAACAGGCCGAACGTGCCCAGCGCGAACAGGATCGCGGACAGAATCAGGAAATGCGACAAGCCCAGTTGCGTAAAAGCGTCCATCTTATTTGCCTGCATTCTTGTTGTTGAAATCGAAACTTGTTACACCGGCGCCGCTTTCCGGGCGGGTCAGTTCCAGAACATCCTGCGGACGGCGCAGAACCTGTTCCAGGCTGCTCTGGCGGCGGATACCGGCACGGCGACGTTGGGTCAGCACAATCGCCCCCACCATTCCCAGCAACAGGATCAAACCGGCCAGCTGGAACGGATAGAG
This sequence comes from Alphaproteobacteria bacterium, assembly GCA_036404835.1. Classification (GTDB taxonomy): domain Bacteria; phylum Pseudomonadota; class Alphaproteobacteria; order Micavibrionales; family SZUA-601; genus DASWYT01. The sequence continues at coordinate 2,548 of DASWYT010000157.1, forward strand.
ATAATGTGTGTAGAGCATTTCACCCAGAGCTTTCGCACTGCCGATACTGTCAGCATGCGCCACCGGATAAGCACGGTTGCTTAAGACCAAATCATTGCCCAGCACGGTCCAGTTCTTCATCACGAAAACCAGTTCCGCCAAAAAGGCGAAACCGACGATCAGGCCGGCGGGTAAATGTTTTTTGATATAGCTGCGCCGTTCCGCCAGTTTGATATCAAGCATCATCACGACGAACAGGAACAGCACCGCCACCGCGCCGACATAAACGATGACAAGCAGCATCGCGAGATACTCGGCCCCCAGCATGACGAACAAAGCCGCGCCGTTGAAGAAAGCCAGGATCAGGAACAACACAGAGTGCACCGCATTGCGGGCGGTGATGACGACGACACTGCTCAATAACAAAGTCGCGGCAAAAACATAAAATAAAAGAGTCGTAACGGGCATGTGATTCACATCGCTGAAAAGAATAGCCATAGCATAACGCGCCGAATGCTTGGCGCAAGCTACGACACCCCTGTTACAATGATATAAGAGTGCCCGATTATAATACCATATCGTCTAATCGGTTTTGATATGCTGGCGCCATTGTGCCGTATGTACAGCGACACGGAAACGCGTATCCAGCAAAGGCAGGATCAGCCAGTCGCCGATCAGGGCACCTTTCTGGCATGGCGCCGCCTGTAATTGTTCGACTTTCGGACGGTGATCCGTAATCGTGGTGAATTCATGCGGGAAGTCAGTCCAGTTAATCAGCTGGATAAGTTCAACAGACCCGAAGGAGCGCAGGAAAGCCGGCCATTCTTCATGCAAGGCTCCCTCATCCGCAAAAAGCTGGGATGTAGCAGCCCGGCGATTGACCCCATCGGGCAGAGAAAACTCAATGCCTTGCTTTATCAACGACATAGTAATCAGCGCGAGTGTTTCATCACGCGCACGGCTCAGGCCTGTTTCAAATTGTACGATAGCGGTTTTCGACAAGCCTGTTGCCTGCGCCAGATCCTGTTGAGTCCAGCCAAGTAAACCGCGGGCGGCGCGGCATTGTGCTGCGCTGAGAAAAAGATAGGAGGCCATTTTGCGTTCACACTCCCGTATGATTCAATCATAAAGAGATTTTTGTTTTCCATAGATATAAAGTGTTTTTAAATCAAAACCAAGAAAAAAATCATACTTGGATAAAAATAATTTCTATAACCGTTTAATAGACTAAAATACAATATATGGTTGACTTTTTGAGTTAATTTGAGATGATAAATCAACAACCACAGGTTTAAAAAAGGACCGCCTCCCATGCCCTCTGACATATCCTTCTCTCCCCCCATCCTGATTGACCATCTTTTTGCCTATCAAAAGACCAAACGGCTGGGGTTGTTGCTGGACCAGCTTAGCTGGTCGCTCAACCTGGATATTTTCCACAATAAAAAACACCCCGACCTGCAGGTCCATCTGCAGGCGATGGTGGACGAAGCCAGGCACCATGTCACGATCCTGGCCGATGGGCTGAAGAGCCGCCATACGGCCTGATTACCTTAATAAATAAGGCAAAAAGCGGTTGACAGGCCCTGTTAACTATGGCAATCCAGACGCATCTCAAGAAGCCCGAAATGTCATTAAGGATTGAACTGATGGACCATATGAAAAGCGCCATTTTAAACGCCGTTGCCAAAGCTCAGAAAGAGCCGACCGACATCGTTTCGATTTACAAAAACGACCAGGCTGATGCATCTGCGTTCAAGAACGAAATGCTGTTCTTCATCAAGCCGGAAATCACCCTGCCCTCCAGCACGATCAAGCTGGATCAGGTCCTGGATATCGTCAATGATAAATTGAAAGAATTCAACATGACCGTCGCCAGCGTCGATGTGCTGGGTGCGAAATATCTGAAAGAGAAAAATATCATGGCGTCACACTATGGTGTGATCAATAAGATCGCCAGCAACGCCAAAGGCGCGATGTCCCAGACCGCTAAAGAGAATTTCGAGAAAAGCTACGGCCTGAAAGTCGAAGACGCCAATGTCCTGGGCGGTTACGAATTCCTGGCGAAATATCCGTTCTTCAACGAAACCAGCCTGGAAGTGCTGTGCCAGAACATTACCCCGACCAAGCTGGCCGGTGGTACCTATTGCTGCGTGACCAAGGTCAATGGCGATATGGTTTACCTGATCAACGGTTTCCATCCAATGCAATTGCAGCATTTCATCAAGGATGGCCGTTCCATCGTGACCTTCCATGTGCTGACCAATACGGACTGGTCCGTGGCCCGCGGCGATTTCATCGGCGCAACCAACCCGGCCAAAGCGACCAAAGGCAGCATCCGCAGCATCTTCCTCGAGAAAAAAGATGCGCTGGGTCTGGAAGATGTCTCCCAGGGCAGCAACGGTGTTCACCTCTCCGCCGGCCCGATCGAGGCATTGGTCGAACTGTGCCGCTTCTCCAACAAGCCGATCACCGATGAGAGCGTGCTGAAACAGCATATCGCCGGTAAGGATCTGCTGGGTTCCTACAGCAATTCCAAAATCCAGGACATCGCCAACGATGCCAAGGTAACATTCGAAGATAAGCAAACCTCTATCTTTGAAGTCACTGAAGACAAGAACACCAAGGATGCTGTCGAATTGATCCGCACACTGGTTTCCGCTTAATCACAGCGTATAGGAAGAAATGATGAAAAACCTGACAATCATTATTTTAATGTCCCTCGCCCTTCTGACCGCCGCCTGCAACACCATGCAGGGCCTGGGCCAGGATATTAAAACCGGCGGGCAGAAATTAGAGAACGCCGCGCGTTAATCCCCAATTCATTCTTATAAAAATCCCTCTGCCATACACAGAGGGATTTTTTTATGCCTCTCTCCCGGGCGGCCTGTTTAAAACCACATCTTCTTTTTATATATCCGCCCCCGAGACTCACATCGTTTCTTTATGCCATGCGGATTTAAAATAAGAATCAAGCCGCTATGTGGCGGAGAAAAAATGATAACGGAGAAAAACAATGAAACGCCTCAGCGCAATTGCAATTTTAGCTTTATCCCTGCTGACAGCTGCCTGCAACACCATGGAAGGTGTTGGAGAAGATGTACAAGCCGGCGGTCGTAACCTGGAAGAAGCTGCCCAAGACAGCAAGTAGTCATACTATATGAAAAAGTCCCTCTCCTTTCGGCAGAGGGACTTTTTTCATGTTTAAACGGACTCAGGCGGCCTGTTCTTTTTGTTCCGGCGCCAGTTCCTCGTCCCAGACTTTCATCGCGCGGCGCACATGCGGGATCGTAATAGACCCGCCGACCAGCATGCCGATGGCAACCGTATCCGCCAGTTCCTTGCTATCCACACCAGCTTTCGCGCATTCGATAAGGTGATAGAGAATGCAATCATCGCAACGCAGGACCAGCGAAGCGACGAAACCCAAAAGCTCTTTCGTTTTCTTATCCAGCGCTCCCTCTTCATAAGTACCGGCATCCAGGCCAAAAAAGCGTTTCTGGTTGCTGTTGGCGTATTTGGCCAGGATTTCATTATAAGCACGTCGCTCGGTGGTAAACTCGTCAACTTTTCCGTTCATGTTTTCTTCCTTTCTGTGTGAAAGCCACCCGCCCGACAGCGGGTGACCGGTGCTTGATGATCAGACGACTATGCTGCCTTTGGCTTTGGCAAAGGAATTTGCATCAGTTTCTGTTCTTGTTTGCCGCGTCTACGGGACTTGGATAACGTATACACATTTGATGGCGGAGCGTTCTCCACCAGGGCGTGGATGGATTTATCGGCAATATCCTCGTTATTGTCCCGGAATGTGCCGACACCCCATTTTGCACGTGTATGCAACATGCCTGCCAGATAAGCATGTTGTTTGTGGTATTGCCCGACGACGAGATCGCCTTTCTTGCTTTTGGTGATGATGCCTTTCTCCATCATCATCTGAACAAGCGGGTCGTTGCCTGGATCGCGGTCGAACGATGCACCGTTAAACAGGTAACGTGCATTGATCGTTTCACCGTGATGCATGCCTGTGATTCTGAAACCTTTGGCATGCGGCTGGACATTTTCCTCCTTTACTTCACCTTTGACAAAGACCAGCTGGTCATTGGCCAGGGCTTTAAGATAATGCTCGTATTTCTCAGGAGATGTCGTATTACCGTACACTTTCATGCACATATTATAGACAGTATCTTTCATTTTCTTCGTTTTTTTACTGTCACGCCCGGTGACTTTATAATCCTCGAAGTTGATCTTGCCCATGACATGGCCGATATCGTAACCAGCCTCTTTTGCGGCATGGAACTCCTTTTGCAGGATGGCGTACATGTTTTCAAAAGACTGGTCCTTTTCTTTCTTTAACAAACCACGCTTAAAGAACTGCAATTGATAATCCGGCAGACCCTTTTCGTAATTCTCGGGAATATAAGGCCATGGATCGACACGGTGACGGGATATCGCCTGGATTTTTCCCTTGAAACCGCTATCGAGAATAGCCACCAGACTATCCATCATACTCTGCCCCGTTCCGACAATGGCCACGGATTGTTCTTCCTTCGGCAGATTATACGTATCATGCGACAGGCAGGCTTTTATATTCGCCGTG
>DASWYT010000158.1:0-1886 GCA_036404835.1 Alphaproteobacteria bacterium
GGTCAAGGACCAGGGCGAGTGAACCGGCTCCCGGATCGGCGCTCTGGGTCATAGTGATGCGCACCAGATGTTCATCGGCGATCTTGCGCACTTCTTTGACGCTGACATCACCGGAGAGTTTGATATTTTTGCGCAACAGGAAATCGGCCAGGGTCGACCCGATTGGCGCATTGGAATAGTTTTTCACTTCACTGTCCCAGTAATGCACCAGCAAACCGTCAGCGACGATATAATCATTCAGCGGCGGGCGGTACTGGAAACGCAGGCGGCCTGGGCGGCTCAGGTAGAAATCACCGCTGTAACGTGTGCCATCGCTATGGGTTTGCAGGAATTCGGATTTCAGCGTGGTGATGCTGTTCAAATATTTCTCGGCATTTTTGATCAGCGTCGCACGTTCCGCACCGGTTACGATTTGCGCCTGCGCAGGGCCGGTCAGCAACATCAGGGCGGTCAACGCAACAGCAATATATTTCAACATGATCAGGTTCCTTTATCGTTCAATTTAGGCCGCTTCGGTCTGATGACCAGAGCCGTAACGTGTCCGCACATAATTCTCAACCATCGCCTGGAATTCCGTGGCGATCGTGTCACCGCGTAAGGTGGCGACTTTTTTCCCGTCGATGAAGACAGGTGCAGCGGGAATTTCACCGGTGCCGGGCAGGCTGATACCGATATCGGCATGCTTGCTTTCACCCGGACCGTTGACGATGCAACCCATCACCGCGACATTCATGGTCTCGACGCCCACATAATTCTTTTTCCACACCGGCATCTGGGTCTGGAGATAATTCTGGATCTGGTGGGCCAGTTCCTGGAACACCGTGCTGGTGGTGCGGCCACAGCCCGGGCAGGCCGTGACCATCGGGGTAAAGGCACGTAATCCCAGCGTTTGCAGAATTTGCTGACAGACTTGTACTTCTAAACGGCGATCAGCCCCCGGTTCCGGCGTTAGGGAGACACGAATTGTATCGCCAATGCCTTCCTGCAGCAAAATACCCAAAGCGGCGGTGGAGGCGACAATGCCCTTGGACCCCATCCCGGCCTCGGTCAGGCCGACATGCAGGGCGTAATTGGAACGGCGGGCCAGTTCACGGTAGACGGTGATCACTTCCTGCACCCGGCTGACCTTGCAGGAGATGATGATCTTGTCGCGGCCCATGCCCAGTTCCTCGGCATAAGCGGCGCTGAACAAGGCGGACTGGATGATCGCTTCCATATTGATATCAAGGGCAGGGCGCGGATGGGCGCTCTTGCCGTTTTCATCCATCAATTGCGTCAGCATCGCCTGGTCCATACTTCCCCAATTGACGCCGATGCGTACAGGCTTATCGAATTTTAAAGCGGTCTCGATCATCTGCGCGAATTGCGTATCGCGCTTGTCACCGAAACCGACATTGCCCGGATTGATGCGGTATTTTGCCAGAGCCCGCGCGCAGTCAGGGAAATCATTCAGCAAACGATGGCCGTTATAATGAAAATCACCGACAATCGGCACAAAGCAATCACGTTTGGCCAAATCATCGACGATATACGGGATCTGCGCGGCGGCTTCCGGTGTGTTGACGGTAACGCGTACCAGTTCGGAACCGGCTTCCCACAATGCGAATGTTTGCTGGACGGTCGCATCGCGATCTTCCGTCGCCGTATTGGTCATGGATTGCACCACGACGGGAGCACCGCCACCGACTATCACGGAACCGACTTTCACCGGCACGGTGTGGTGGCGCATCAACGGGCCATTGAGCAAAAAGGACGAAGGCGTCTGCTGTGGCATTAGCGACGGCCGCCTCCGGCCAGGATCTCACGTTTGCCGACATGGTTGGCGGGGGAGACGACACCGTCTTTTTCCATCTGTTCGATGATGGTTGCGGCGCGGTTGTAACCGA
>DASWYT010000159.1:0-3707 GCA_036404835.1 Alphaproteobacteria bacterium
AATTTTTCGAAGGTGCCGCCGGAGTCAAACAGGTGTTGATCGATATGTTGAATTACCGCGACATGGAAACGCGGTCTTTCTGGCCGATTGCCGAGATGATCAAACTTTTATCCGCCGAATTTTTTGACTGGCATAACCGCCAGCGTATTCAAAACAAACTCTCCGTGAAAGCTATCTGGCCGCATTCCTATCTGATCAATATCGCACAGCATCCTTATCTCGGCGGCGGCAAGAGCTTCCACCGCGAAATCCGCGTCGCACCGAAAATGACGGATACGGGGATGGGTTACTGGATTTACGGCAACAAAATCGCCTTCCTGTCCTCCACACGCGAACATTACGGTTTTATCATCGACAGCCCCGATATGGCGGAACTGATGACGGTGCAACACGAACTGATCTGGAAACTCTCCGACCGCCTGCCGGTGAACCCGGATGACGTCAAAGGGTTCCTGGCCAGTTTGGCAGCATAGATTTAGTAATGTAGTTTAAACTTGTTCTGGTCTGACAAAGGCAAATCATTCTTAGTAATCCAACCTTCACTCAACGCAAATTCAACAAAGATTTTGCGTTCTTTGCTATTGGATGGATCGTCTTTATCCAAAATCATACGACCATCTTTCTGATTGAGAATCCCAGCTTCAAAATAATCGGATAGTTTTTCCCGCTGCTGCTGGATCTTTTCTTCCCGTCTTTTTCTTTTCTGAGCTATATACTCCTTTTGCAAAGGAAGAAACTCTTCATATGGAAAATCATCATCAGGTTCGTAGAATTTCCTGTAACCATTCATTGACCAACCGATATTCTGATAGTTTACAACATTGTTATAATGGATATCCCCCACCAGCCTGTGCATATCTTTGAATAACTCATTATCTACCATCATGACTGGACGCAAGGCAGGAACACCGATCATAAAATTGGTTTGCCTACCTTTTTCATTGAATTTTCCATCTGGATTTTTATCAAATGTGAAATGATGAAAGAATGTCGCCTGGATATCATTTTCTCTTAATCTCTGAATAGACGCCATAACAGCTTCAGAACCAACAGGGTGATCAAGACTAATCATTGTGCACGCGACAAGATTCTTTTCAGGTACACACACATCAATCGGTGCAAATAGGTCGGTTCCACCTGGCTTACAAACATAACGTGTGGCATCATAATGGTGACGCACATCTTTTGCATGCATGAGATAAGATGACTCGAAACGCAGTGGCCGATAAGCTAATTGTGCCTGATATTCACCCGGCGAACGCATACGTTTACCGCTGCCAAAGGCCATCGCATGTCCGTATGATGATGTCATAGGCTATTTTCCTCTCTGTTCTGCAGATTAACCAGCACAAAGACTTATGTCTATTAATTTTTAGAGCTTTGGCACAAAAAAGGCGGCCTGAAGCCGCCTTTTTCAACCTGAAGTCCGGCAATGCTTAACGCACGCCGCCCTGTTGCATCAGGGATGGGAGCTTCTCGACGAAGACACGTTGTGTCGCGGCGTCCAGTTCAACCATCATATTGTCGGTCAGATTGGCCAGGATGATATCCTGTGTCTGCAGAGAGGAATCTTCCGCCATTGTGCGGCTGCTCTTCACAGAGACCTGTGCGTTACCGCTGGTGCCAAAGCTGGCATTGCTGGAGGCGAAGCGCAAAGCGATCTGGCCGGTCACACGTTGCGACTGGTCGATCGTGAAGACGCCTTTGACGCCGCTGGTGCGTTGCAGGTTTTCGGAGATAACGGAGGCATTATCAATCGTGATCGTCAGCACACCATCCTGGCCCATGGCCTGGAAGCGTGTCTTGGCCCAGTCATTGACGGCATCCGGCAATGGCATCGCCATCTGGTTTTCAATATGACCCGGCTGTTGGCCCGGATTGTAATTATTGACCACTTCAATACGGCCGACATTCAGGCGGACCTGCGGATATTTGTGATAACCCAGCACCGGCATCGGGCGTGGTTCCGGCGTACCGGTCGAACATCCCAGGACCAGCAGGCTGCCCAGGGCGGCAACGGCCAGTTTCGTCATGATTTTCTTGGTCACTGTCTTGCGCATGGCATTCTCCTTTAACAATAAGCCTAAAATAGTCTAATTGGCGGGTGGTTCAACCGGAAAATGATAATGTTTATTGCAAAACTCGCAGGTCACGGTGATTTTGCCCTTTTCGGCCAGCTCTAGCTGTTCCTCATACGGCAAACCCTCGATGATCGGTGCGATTTTCTTCCTGTTGCAACGGCATTTCGGCACGATATCCAGAGGATCGAAGACGCGGACGCCTTCTTCATGGAACAGGCGGTACAACATGCCGTTGATCGGCAGATTGTTATCGAGCAATTCGGCGGCGCTGGCGGTTTCCAGCAACATCATGGCACGGCGCCAATCATCGACATCTGCCTCGGATGTCACGGAATTGCCACCTTCCGGCGGCATTTCCTGGAGCATGATCGCCGATGTATGCCATACACCATTGCGTTGGCCCACAGCGACATCGAAACCGGTTTTGATCTGTTCCGATTGCTGGAAATAATAACGCACCGCATCGGACAATGTATCGCCCTGTAACGGCACGATCCCCTGATAACGGTCCGCGGCGTTTTTCTGATCAACCGTAAAGGCCAGATAACCGCCCTCACCGCAAATCTCCGTCAGCGATGGCGCTTCACTTAAATTTGCGGCTGCAATCATATCGGCGTCGAAACTGGCATAGCCGCGCAAATGGCCTGCATTGGTCAGATCGCACACGATCATCGTGACAGGGCCCATCCCTTTGACCTGGAACGTGAACACGCCATCGAATTTCAGCATGCCGGCCAGCAAGGCGGTCAGGCTCAAAGCTTCACCAAGCAGTCGTGCGACTGGCTCCGGGTAATCATGATAGGTGATGATGGTGTTTGCGGCCTTGTTCAGGCGGACCATACGGCCCCGCAATTGCGAGGTTTCCAGCATAAAAGGCTGCAGGCGGTCGGGATGATCTCCATCCGTTCCGGTAGGCTGATTATGGTTGGCAATTGTAATACGGCGTGACATAGTAAAGCATGCATAGCACAGAAATTTCGCTTCTGACAGAGCCGGAGATCGCCGATTTTCTGGAGGCCGCCACACGGGAACGGGGCGAGGCTGAATGGCCGCGCCTGGCCCAATTCGCCCAGGATATGCTCAAACATGAACGATCTATCTGGACCGCCCGGCAGGGTACGGATTATGTCGGCATGATCAGCCTGCGCTGGCAATCGGATTATACGGGATTCCGCCGGACACCGCCTGCCCCGGAGATCATCGATCTGTATGTCTGGCAGGCCTGCCGCCGACACGGCATTGCATCATTATTGCTGCAGCATATCGAGCATGTGCTGCGCGAAAAACATTATCAGCGTGTGGGATTGGGTATCGGCGTTCAGTCCGAAGACCAGCCAGCCAAAGAACTTTATATCAAACACCATTACCGTTTCGACGGTTCTGGCCCCTGGTGGCAAGGAAAAAATATTGCAGAGACGGACAAGACCGATCCTGCGATTGCACCTGTGCTGTTGATGATGGACAAGATGCTATGAACGCTTTCCCCAGCAAACGCGTGCCCGGCGAGAAACGTAAAATCCGCCCACGGCCGGTGACGGAAGAGCGTTTATACAATGCTGCGATTTATTACCTGCAACGTTACAGCGCGACTGCCGCGCATCTGGGAACCATTCTGGAACGCAAGGT
>DASWYT010000160.1:0-5542 GCA_036404835.1 Alphaproteobacteria bacterium
CAGGCTGAAATTCTTTTCCAGATGGGCGAGTTGTGCATCATATGCGGCCTGATCGAGGCCATAAATCTTACCCAGCAGGTCAAAACTCTGGCGCACCGGTAAGTGATACCACAATTGCGAGCGCTGGCCGAAGACCAGGCCGATATGATAAGCCAGTTTCTTGCGGTTTTCCCATGGCACGAAACCTGCCACAGTCGCATGACCGCTGGTCGGCGTAAGAATGCCACTGAGCATTTTTAGTGTGGTGGATTTACCTGCACCGTTCGGCCCGATAAAGGCAACGCGTTCACCCGGAGCAATGGAAAAGCTGATCCCATTCACCGCCGGAACAGTCACCTGCTCATAACGGCCAAAGAAACGGCGGCCCGCTACTTTTTTGCGGGCGATAAAGTCTTTTCTCAAATTTTCGACGATAATGCTCATCGTCCTTCTCCCTGGTGAGGGCGGACGGATTAATTCTATTGTCTCTTTTGAATAATCGGCCCGCCTGGTGGTCGGGCCTTGCGACCCGTTACAATGCGTAGTAACCCACTGCTGCTTGCAGAAGCAGGGGGTTCCAATGTTCAATGCGGGTCATGCATGTGGTCATATAATGAGCCTAAATGATTCGGTTGCTGCAATGCAACAAGTTTTTGATCATTAAGATATTTTTTCCAACGCCATTTTCCGGGCGGTCTGGTAATCAATTTTGCCTGTACCCAGCAAGGGCAGCTCTTTGACGATCATGATGCTCTTGGGAATGGACAGTTCCGGCATCTTTTTATCCTTGAAATGACGGATGATACTGTCGCGGTCGGCATCCTGTTTGTCGGTCAGCAGGATGATCTGTTCACCCTTGCGTTCATCCGGGACGGTTACAACAGCGTGATGTGTCTCCGGCCATAATTCCGTCAGTGCGGCTTCGACGGCACCCAGGGACACCATCTCACCACCAATCTTGGCAAAACGCTTCATGCGGCCTTTGATGGTGATAAAGCCCATCTCATCCATGCTGACGATATCGCCTGTGTCATACCAATCGTCCGGTAACGGGATTAATACGCCCGGTTCCTTGGCAAAGTAATAACCCAGCATGATATTCGGGCCTTTGACCCAAAGCTGCTGTCCTTCTTCAATGCCAGGCACGGTTTCCAGTTTATAATCGATACCCGGCATGATGCGGCCGACTGTGTTGATCTTGTGGTGCATCGGCGTATTGGCGGTAATCGCCGGAGCGGTTTCCGTGGCACCATAGCCTTCGAAAATACGCACACCGAATTTGTCTGCATAAAGTTTTCGGGTTTCTTCTTTCAGTTTTTCAGCGCCAGCAAACACATAGCGGACACTGTAAAAATCATAGGGATGCGCAAAACGCGCATAGCCGCTGAGGAACGTATCCGTGCCGAACAGGATCGTGCTGTTCGTATCATAGACCAGTTCCGGAATAATACGGTAGTGCAGCGGCGATGGATAATAGAAGGTTCGGATACCGGATAGAAGCGGCAGTAATGTCGCGCCGGTCAGGCCGAACGCATGGAACATCGGCAGGCAGTTGAAGATTCTATCATGCGGACCGAAATCGATACGGCTGGCCAGTTGGTAACGGTTAGCCTGGATATTCGTATGGCTGAGCAGGACGGCTTTGGGCGTGCCTTCGGAACCGGATGTAAATAAGACCACGCATGGATCATCCGGTTGTGGGTTTTTGCTCAGGCGCTTATAGGCGGCTGCCGGATAATAAGAACGTAACAATCCCAGTAATTTGCTGCTTGTCCCAATTGATGCAGCCATATCCTCCAGATAGATAATCGTGATACCCGCCTGAGATAGTGTTTCAATGACGGGTTGCAGGCGGGCCAGTTCGATAAAACGATGGGCCGTAATCACATATTTTAATTGCGCCGTATCACAGGCACTTTTAATCTGCGCCGCGCCGCCAGTGACGTTCAGGAAAGCAGCCTGACGGCCATAGGCCTGCAGGCCAAAGAAAGTGACTGCGCTGGTAATTGCTGTGGGCAGTAACAATCCGGCACGTTTTTCCTGTTTCAGGGTTTTATGCAAGGCATGTCCGAGGATAAACAAGCGCGTCATAAACTGGCCGTAATTGATCGGCTTGCGTGTGATATCCTCGGCAATGATATGGTTGCGGCCATGGATCTTTTGGGCCTTGATCAGCGATGTAAATAAAGTCTCGCGATAAGGGCTGCTCTCGAACATCATATCGGACATCAGATCATAAAGCTGCGCACTGGCCAGCTGGCGGCGTTTGCGGCCTTTTACATCATCCGGCAGGTTGAAGCGATGCGGCGGCAATACGGTCAGCGTGATTTTCGGGAACCAGTGCAGATGGAACTTACCTTTCAGGCGGGAGAAAGGTGTGTATTGCGCGCCATCGATCCGGATCGGCAGGATCATGGCATCTGCTTTATCCGCGATCATGCCGGGACCTTCATAGATTTTCATCAATGTCCCGGTCACGGTAATACGCCCTTCGGGAAAGATCATGCAACGATGATTATTTTTCAACCGGTCTATCATGGCTTTGGCAGCCAGCGGGTTGGTTGGATCAATCGGCAGGATATCGACCATGCCCATGGCCGGTTTGAACCACCATTTTCGTGCAATATGCGTATTGACCGCAAAGGTTACTTTATGGGGCAAATAGGCGGCGACCAAAATAGCATCGAGAAAAGATGTGTGATTGGCAACGACCAGGACACGCTGGCCTGCGGCATCATAATGTTCCAGCCCTTTAATATCGACACGGTAGAGCAGCGACAAAATACCACGCATAATGGAACGTAATAATGTGTCAGGCAGTAATTTGCAGATATAGACGGCAACCGCCAGATTCAGCAAGGCAATCGACAGAAAGATCTGCGGGATGGTAAATTTCAGGGCCAGCATCGCGATGATCAGGATCGCCGAACTCACCATGAACAAAGCATTCATCACATTATTGGCGGCAATGATACGGGCGCGGTAATGTGGGTCACTGTCATGCTGCATCTTCGCATAGAGCGGGACGATATAAAGCCCGGCCGAAACAGATAACATGAACAGATCGATCAGTAAGCGCCAATTATGGGATGATTGCATCAGTTCCCAGGCATTGGTCAGGTCGCCTTCACGGACATAAGGATGCAGGCTGGAAAAATAGAGGTCGATTCCAAAAATACTCATGGCAATGGCGGCCAGCGGTACATAGGTGCTTTGGATGCGGCCCCGCAATAAACGATTGCATAGGAAAGAGCCGACACCGATACCGATGGAAAAGAGCGTTAGGAATAGGGTAACGACGGTTTCGTCGGCGTGCAGAATATCTTTAGCGTAGGTCGGGAATTGTGCCAGGAATGTCGCCCCCACCAGCCAGAACCAGGAAATCCCCATAATACAGCGAAAGATACTCTGGTTGGTACGACTATAAGAAATTAAACGAGCAGTCTCAGTAAAAATATTCGGATTGATAATAAGATCAGAAGCCGCTGCCGGTGCGGGTGGGATAGAGCGGCTGGAGATATAGCCACAGATCGCCACAAGCAACAATGCAGCGGATATAAACAGGATACCATTTTCATGCAGGACCAGCAGGCCACCGATAATAGTCCCAAGCAGGATGGCTAAAAACGTACCGGCTTCGATATAAGCATTACCGGACAGGAGTTCGTTATCGTTTAAATGTTGTGGCAACAGCGCATATTTGATCGGGCCGAAGAAAGCGGAATGAATGCCCATGCAGAACAGGGCAAGCAACAAAATATTGATGCTGTGTGCATAAAAACCGATAACGGCGGCCAGCATGATGATGATTTCAGCGATTTTGATGATACGCGTAATGCGGGCGCGATCATATTTATCGGCTAACTGGCCGGCTGTCGCTGAGAATAAAAAGAATGGCAGAATGAACAGGCCCGCGGCCAAAGTCACCAATATTTGCGCATTGGCCCCTGTTTCCACGGCCAGCCGGTATGTGATCAACATGACCAAAGCATTCTTGAGCAGATTATCGTTAAATGCCCCCAGGAATTGGGTTATGAATAAAGGCAGGAAACGGCGTGTGTGCAATAACATGCATAAACCTCATGAAATGGATGAGAAAGAGCCATCCTGGAAAAATTTAAGGGTGTTAGATAATGTCTCGTTATGGCGCGCAATGAATGTATGGCTGGCCGGAATGATGATATGATCGGTCATGCCATCAATTTTTGTGCTTTCAATAGAAACCTTATCGTCATTCGGCTGACCGATAATGTAAGAGCTAATGAAATCCAACGGACGATTACCGGCAATAACCCCTAACGGAAAATCAATCGGTCCGAAAATATGATTGAAACCCGTCTGGTTGGTGATTAACTGCTGACCGGCCGGGCCATAGAATTTTTTATAGGGCCAGAAATTCTGCAGGAAATCGGCCACTTCGCTGCCTTTGTTCGGCGTGCCGATCATGACAACCCGTCCCAGATTAAGAGGACGGTATTTGTGCAGGTAAGCACGGATCAATAATCCGCCCATCGAGTAACCGGCAAAATGCACGGGTCCTGTTGTGTCTTTGTTAAAATCATCAATGGCCGGATGCATATGATCGATCAGATCTTCCAGCGATTTGCGGGATGACGGATAATCCAGATTGAGAACACGGTAACCGTGCTTCACCAGATGTTTTTCCAGGCGGCGCATGCAGCGGTAAGTACGCATCATGCCGTGCAGGAGGATAACTGATTCAGTATGTTCAGAAGACATGCCTGTAATATAAGGCCAGGCTTTGGCGAGATAAAGTGCGATTCTGCGTTTTCTAAAGGCCGGGAAATGCTTCCTGGCCGCTCCGGGCCACAGATCCGGACAAAGAGAGGGATATGTGATTCGAATCGGCGTATAAAAAAGCAATTAGGATATGCGAAAATTGCACGCTCTTGCAGCGGATCATTAGAGAAATATTTATGTTCTTACATGTATTTATCCCTTGCCACGCATTATCATAATGATACAGTCATGCGGCCTGTGAATAACGGGTTTTCTGACAGAATAGAATCATGTGGCAACCATGCAGATGGGTGAGTGCTAAGTTGTATTCATTCTGAGATTGAACGAACGATAGAAATAATCATAGGCTGTCCATGAATAGTAAAGTTTCCGGTTTTTCAGCAAGACGTAATTTTGGTAGTGACTTCGCGATTGCAGTGGGCCTGGCCGCCGTTCTATTATTTTTCATCGGTAGTGGTTTTGTGGCCTATTCCAACACCCGTTCCCTGATCGACGGAAACCGCCAGGTCGCGCATACACATGAAGTGCTACTGGCTTTGAGCGATATCCTGTCCATCATGAAAGATGCCGAGACAGGCCAGCGTGGCTATGTGCTGACAGGCGAGGAGCGTTATCTGGAGCCTTATCGCCAGGCGTTGGCGCGTATTGCAGAACGGGTGAACGATGCTGCGGAATTGACGCGTGACAATCAAACGCAACAGGAACGTATTCCGGCGGTCAAAGCCCATATCAATGCAAAATTGTCCGAACTGAATCAGACGATTGCCCTGCGCCGGGCAAAAGGCTTCCAGGCGGCCCTCGC
>DASWYT010000161.1:0-2959 GCA_036404835.1 Alphaproteobacteria bacterium
TGATCTGACCTCCTATGCGGTCAGAATGTTCCTGAAAGCGCATCAGCGTTAAAAAAAATGGCTGCCATAGAAAATCCATGGCAGCCATCATGATTTATGGGACGAACAATTAAGCGGCTTGCGCCAATGCCGGGGTAGTGATGCCTTCCATGGCGGCTTCAGCCGTCAATGTTGCGGCCGCAGCGGCGACAACAGAAGCGATACGGACAGCCGTCTGAATAGCCGTGGCATCCAGACTATGCTGGCCCAGTTGCTGTTCATGCGCATCGACGCAATATTTGCAACCATTCATCGCAGACACCGCCAAAGACCAGAGTTCGAAATCGCCTTTATCGACGCCCGGATTGGCGATAACATTCATGCGCAATTTAGCCGGCATGGTTTTGTAAGCACCATTGGCGCTCATACCGACAAATTTATAATACACATTATTCATCGCCATAATAGCTGCTGCCGATTTTGCAGCCGTCAGGGCCTCGGCGGACAGATATTGTCTCGCTTCGGCTGTGATGTTGCTGATCACGGTGTCATTGCCGCTGGCACATGCACAGGATACCAGTGTACCCCATAATTGCTGCGGAGTGAGCGTGTCCTCATTGACGATGGAAGACAAATTCAGGCGAATGTCTTTTGCATAGTCAGGAATGGCATTTTTGATGGTTTCGATAGACATGGTGTCTCCTTACGCGGCGATTTTGATTTTAGCGGCTTCTTCCGTCGCATTGATTGTCTCGCCACCGACCGGACGGTTGCAGGCGCATAATTCATCGCTTTGCAGGCCATCGAGGATACGCAGCGTTTCTTTCGGGTTGCGGCCAACATTCAGATTATTGACGCTGACATGCTGGATTACATTATGTGGATCGACGATGTACGTCGCGCGATAGGCAACGCCGTTCTTGGTGTCGCGGATACCCAATCCATCGACCAGGGAACCGTTCGTGTCGCCGAAGCCCCACTGGTTCAGCTGGTGCAGGTCTTTATGTTCACGGCGCCAGGCCAGCTTGCAGAATTCATTGTCGGTAGAACCACCCAGGACGACGCAATCGCGGTCGGCGAATTCATCGTTCAATTTGGCAAATTCCAGGATCTCGGTCGGGCAGACAAAAGTGAAATCTTTCGGATAGAAGAAAAAGACTTTCCATTTGCCGTCAAAGCTTTTGTCGGTGATGGTTTCGAAAGCGCTTTGGCCGTTCTCTTCGTGGGTCATGAATTTCGGCTTGACGCCGGTGATGGAAAATTCAGGGAGTTTATCGCCGATACCGAGCATGGTTTCTTATCCTTTAATGAGTGTTGAGTTCGTAGGCTAATGTAACGGGTGGAAGAGACCCGGTCCAACAAGTAATTCCGATTTGCTATATCGGAAAAAACGATTGAAAAATATTATTTAAAGTGGTTAAATCGATATATGTCTCATCTTCCGACACTTCGCCAATTGCAATTCCTGCTTGCCTTGAAAGAGCAGGGCGGTTTTCAGGCCGCTGCTCAGGCCTGCCATGTCACCCAATCGACCTTAAGTGCCGGGATCAAGGATATGGAGATTTTGCTGGGTCGTCCGGTGATCGACCGCAGCAATCGCAAGAAACTGATTTTCACGCCGCTGGGCCTTGCTTTGTTAAGTACGGGACAGAATGTTATCACACAATTATCATCCGTAACGTCGAAAAAAACATTACCACGACAACCTTTTGCCTGGCCGCTGAAGATGGGGATGATTCCGACCATTGCCCCTTACTGGCTGCCGGATATTTTAGCGCCTTTGCAGAAACGTTTCCCGGATCTGAAACTTCATATCCATGAACAGCAAAGCATAGATCTGGTTCAGGCGGTGCAAAACGGTACGCTTGATTTCGGTATCCTGGCCTTGCCGTTCCAGACACATGATCTGGAAATCATGCCGCTTTACAAAGAGAATTTTGTCTGTGCCGCGCCAAAGAATCTCTTCAAAGGCCGGAAGCATGTCACTATGAAAGATCTCGAACAACAGCAATTGTTGTTGCTGTCCGAAGGTCATTGCCTGCGTGACCATATGCTGTCGGTGTGCCATCTGCCGCGCAATCACGACCAGAATGTCAGCGCCACCAGCCTGGCGACGATCATTCAACTGGTCGCACAAAATTACGGCGTTACTTTGCTGCCGAACATGGTCGTCAAAAGCGGCCTGTTGCCGCGTCAGATCGATATCCTGCCATTCAGCCCGTCCGCGACGCGTGAAGTTGCCCTGATCTGGCGCCCCAATTCAGTGCTGAAAAATGAGATCACCCTGCTGGGCAAAGCGCTGAAAGCGCTATCAGCTTAAAAACCGGTTTTTTGAATTTTTCTTGTCCGGGATTTTCAGATCTATGGCGCATTCTGGTCGCTTTTTCAGTAAAAATCTTTCATTTTCAGTGTAATAATTAGTATTACGCGCACATGATTTTACTATATGAAAATTAATAAACTCCTTTTTCAAATATACTAATTAAGCCATTGTTTCATAATGATGTTTTGTTTTATGAAAACTGTAAAATGGCTTCATCTTTAATTTCCTTAAAGAATTAATGGTACAATATATGCAGTGAAACCCTATTGTTTGATGATTAAGGACCTTGCTGCGTTGAAGCCTTTTGACCGCCCTTTTAACTCACGCACGGCCCTGCGTTTAGGGCAGGCTTTGCATTTGAGTTTGCTGATCGGCACGTGTCTGGGAACCAGCATCGGGATTTCCTATGCCGGCCCCGAAGGCGGGGTGGTCAGCGGCGGCAGCGCGACGATTTCTCAAGCAGGCAACAGCACCACGATCAACCAGTCGAGTAACCGCGCACTGATCGATTGGGATAGTTTCAATGTCGACCAGCATGAGAGCGTCAACTTCGTCCAGAACGGCGCATCATCGATTGCGGTCAACCGTATTCACGATGCCAATCCATCCACAATTTTAGGTTCGCTGACGGCGAACGGCCAGATTATCCTGATCAAC
>DASWYT010000162.1:0-6944 GCA_036404835.1 Alphaproteobacteria bacterium
GTATTTTGAAGCTTATAATTAGCTTTCCATGGCTGGTTATAATGCACATATGGGTATTATTAAGAAATGAAAAGATGCCAGTATGGCTATCTTTGTTGTTATTTGGTTTAACTGCTTGGGGAACTTATTCTCTTGCTCCTAAAGTCAATTATAAATTTGAGCAGCAAAGAATTATTACATCATATGTGGAAAAAAATCTTGATAACTTTAATTTATTATCTCGAGAACTTATATCTGAAATATCAGTTTTTAATAATACCCTGAAACACAATATTGTTGATCAAAAGTCTTTAGCGAAAATTCAAGCTAAAATCACAGAACTGCAATGGAGAGCTTTGGAACTTGATATAATTTTTGCAGATAAAAAATCATTATCAATTATCAAAGAGTACAAACAATCACTCAATAACTTGGGTGTGGCAACAAATGAGGCAAGGTGTAAAAGTGATGCAGAGAATATAACCTACAAAGTTATACCTTTTGCTGATAGTTCCATGAAGATCATAGATGCATTAGCGAAAAAAGCTGGCTTAAAATAAATATTAGCTATTATTGATGTTTAATTTTTCTAATTTGTTATACAAGCTATCAATATTCTTGATGCTCATACGAAGTCGGATACGACGTCTTGATTTTAGTTTTGAGCTGGAAGCATTTTCAAACTAAATACCTGGGTCATAGTAAATGGACTTTTTCTGCAAAATCTTAGGCTATTGAGATTCCATTTTTATCGAAGTGAATTTAAGTAGCATATTTACACGTATTAAAAATATGAAGGGGTATAATCCTTCAATTGCATTTATCGCTAATAATATACCAGTTAGAATACAGGATAGCTAAAAATAATGATGGGCAGTTTCTCCCTAGGCCACACCCCCCAAATGATCTATAAAAGAACATAGTATCTCCACAGAAACACCCCACATGTCCCACAATCACTCCCACACCTGCAACCATAGCCACAGCCATTCACACACCCACGTCCCGAAAGATTTTGGGCGGACGTTTTTGATTGCGGCCAGTTTGAATATGCTGTTTATCGTGGCCGAGGTGATCTATGGGCTGAAGGCCAACTCGTTGGCGTTGCTGGCGGATGCGGGGCATAATTTTAGTGATGTGATCGGGCTGTTGCTGGCGTGGGGGGCGTGGTGGCTGTCGAAGCGCAAGCCGAGTGCGCGTTATACTTATGGCTTGCGCAGCACGTCGATTTTGGCGGCTTTGGCGAATGCGATTTTATTGCTGGTGGCGGTGGGTGGTATTGCGTGGGAAGCGGTCGAACGTTTCACGGCGCATCAGCCGATTGCCGGCGGCACGGTGATGGCCGTGGCCGGGTTGGGGATTGTGATCAACGGTGCGACGGCGTGGATGTTCAGCCACGGGCAGGGTGATCTGAATGTCCGGGGCGCTTATCTGCATCTGGCGGCGGATGCGCTGGTGTCGGTCGGCGTCGTGCTGGCCGGTTTTATCATCAGCCGCACCGGTTGGTTATGGCTCGATCCGGTGACCAGCCTGGTGATCGTTGCGGTGATCATCGTCGGGACATGGGGGTTGTTGCGTGACTCGGTCAATCTGGCGCTGCATGCGGTGCCGGCCGGGGTCGATATCGAAAAATTGCGCGATTACCTGACGGCACAGGATTGCATCGGCGGCGTGCATGATCTGCATGTCTGGGGCATGAGCACGACCGAGATTGCCATGTCCGTGCATCTGGTCACGCCAAAGGGCCATCCGGGCGATAAATTCCTGGAGGAACTGACCGAAGGCCTGCAACATCAATTCGGCATTCATCACACGACCATTCAAATTGAATTAGGCAACGGCACGATGGAATGCCGCCAGCAGCCGGACGAAGTTGTTTAATTGATCGTATAAGGTCTGTTTTTCAGCGGCGTATAAAGTGATGCTTTTTGTTTCTTTGTATGATCGTTATGAAGCGGCGCCAAAGGCACGATTGGTGTATAGAATGTATTGTCTAACGATTTCAGCGGTTCAATCATCGAGCGGATTGTGCCCGGGGCAACGATGGTTATTTCATCGCTTTCCAGAACAGGTGTGGAAACAGGAGCAGGCGGCAGCTCAATTTCAGGCATTTTGAGTATGATCTCTTTGCCGTAATTGAACAGAGTGCTTAAAATTTTTGCACGTGATGGAACGGTTGGATGGCCCATTGTCACAGCAATTATATCATCTCTATAACCCATGACATTATATTGTGATTCTCTGATAAAGCCCGTCTTGCCGTATTCAGCGCCGGCTTTTACAGCCCAATTCTTATAGGTATGAGGCTCTTTTAATCCTGAATCATAGTAAAATGACTTTGTTTTCATCATCTCAGCCATGAACGGGAATCTGTCTTTGATATTGTAGAGCATCAAAGCCATGTTATAGACGGTCGTATAATTCTGCTCTTCAAACGGTAACGGCTTGTTCTTTGAATTATAGCGTCTGACTGGACCACCATGCGTATTCACGTAGTTCGTATTATGCATGTTCAGTTCTTGTGCCGTTTCCTTCATACGCACGACAAAAGCAGCAATGGATGCCGCGACATCAATTTCGCCTGGATTGGTAGCGGATGGGACAGGAGTAATAGTATAGGCTGCCGCATCGCTGGCATCGGCAGCAGATGCAACAGCAATACCACGAATAAGGCCTTCCACATCAATATCATCTTCCGGCGTTAAGCCGAGTGTGACTAAGCCATAAGGCTCATGGTAATCTATGTTCGTTTGTCTGATTTTCACCTTATCTTTCAGATGCAGACGTCCAGCTTCCAACTCTTCCGCGATGATGTAGAGGACCATGGGCTTTGCCATGCTGGCCATGATACGTGGTTCGTGAATGTTATGGCCACAAAGGATTTGTTTGGTGTTGGCATTCATCACGATGGATGCATCCATTCCTGGAACAAAATATTGTGATATCTTCAAATTCGGGAAAGGTGCAACTGGCTCCAGCAGGCGCGCAGACCGTAAACTATCTTCATAGCTCAGTGGCTGGGTAAAGCTGATACTGGTTGTGGATGCGGCCTGAAGCTGTTGGTTACTTGTATCTTCGGTGGAAGTTTTGCCCGGCCAGCCGATGGCCAGTCCTGCTGTCAGGAACAGTTTCAAGGCTGATTTGGTCATATGTGGGGGCGGCTTCATGTCCATCGTAATACTTCTATGTCCAACTTGTAATAAACATATCACAAATCTTAACGGACGCCAAGAAAATTTTATACATGAAAATATAGTGGCAGGTGAGGAACTTATTTAGCTAAATTCGTTTTGATCTCGGCCACTTGTGCGATGGCTTTTTGGATATCGTCATACTGGACATCGTTAAGTTGATCGGCATCCAGTTCCCACCATTTCAGTTCCAGCAATTGCTGAATGGTCTCTTCATCGAACCGATGGCGGATGAGTTTTGCAGGGACGCCACCAACGATGGCATAAGGTGCAACATCTTTCGTGACAACGGCTCCGGCGGCAATAATAGCGCCATCCCCAATCGTGATGCCTTGCATGATGGTCGCATGCGTCCCGATCCAGACATCATTGCCGATAGTCGTACGCGGGATATTTATTTCCGGTTCGTATGGAATAGGGGTCAGTTTGATGTCTTCTGGAATAAAGCCGGCACGATAAAACTGGAATGTATGAGTCGAAAGCCAATCCGTTGGATGCGGTGTGGCGGCGATCGTCACATTGGAAGAGATAGAACAGTAACGACCGATAACGGTGTTCGCATAGATCGTGCCATGCGGCATCATGTAAGAGTATTTACGGATCAATACATTCGAACGGATATTCACATCCGCCGCGACATAGACCGGTTGTTCCGCCATGATATTGGAATTGCTCATTGTCTCATCCTTTTGGCCAATCTTGGATCGGATCTCTTAAAGATAATTTAAGCCTGTTTTGCCGCGTGATTCTTGACCAAAGCCTCCAGCACAACCGGCGGGACATAGCGTTTCACCGCAGCTTCCCAGCCTTCAAAGCCGATCATGGTTTTGACCATGGAGGAACTGACGCCGACCTTATCTGCTTCGGCATTGAACAAGTGGGTTTGCAGGCGGGGCAGGCCCAGATCCTCGCACAGGCTTTCATTGACCGTGGCCAGCAGATTCTCTTCCTCGAAATCCTTGGTGTTGCGCATGCCACGGATCAGGGAGCCACAGCCATGGGCAACGGCGGCGCTGACCTGGTAGATATCGCTGAAAGACGTGACGGCGATCTTGCTCTTTTGCTCCGGGGTCAGGTTATCGGCGGCGGCAATCGCCTTTTTGATCAGGTCGAGACGTATATCGACAGGCAGGAAATGCGTCTTGTTCGGGTTATAGCCGATGGCGATCACGATCCGGTCAAAGGATTCAATGGCTTTGCCGATGACGCTGAGATGGCCGTTGGTCAACGGATCGAAACTGCCGGCGTAAAAAGCGGCTTTGGCGGAAACCTGTTGCATGATGTTATCCTTCAGGGGTTTGGATCTGTTTTAAAAGAGTATGAATGCGTGCCCGCAAATGAGCGATATCGCCGTCATTCTCCAGCACGTAATCGGCACGGCGGCGTTTTTCCGCATCAGGCATCTGGCGTGCCAGGATGTGTTCGAATTTTTCCGCTGTCATGTTCGGACGGGCCATGACACGGGCACGTTGTACCGCCACCGGCGCAGACACGCATACCGAGACGTCGAAACGGCTTTCACCGTTCGTTTCAAAAAGCAGCGGAATGTCGAATGCGATAACCGCATGTTCGGCCTGCAGCATATCCTGTTTGAATTGTTCGGCGCTGGCATAGACGCGCGGATGCAGGATGGCTTCCAGGCGGCGGATGGCGCCTTCATCACCAAGGGCTTTTGCCAGAATGGTACGGTCAACCATCTGTGTGCCGTCCAGATTCCGGATGACGGCATCGGGAAATTCATCTTCAATGGCGGAAATAGTCTCCGGATCGCTGGCCAGCAGGCCATGCACAGTTTCGTCGGAATCATGGACGGGGATACCCATGTCGCGTAACAGACCGACAACAGTCGATTTGCCCATGCCGATGGAACCGGTGATGCCTATAGAGATCATGGCCACATTATAAGGCATGAAAAGGCAAAGATAAACTGTCGTCTTCGGGCAAAAGGCATGATATAAAGCCAGCCATGAAATACGACATCGTTATTATCGGGGCGGGGGCAGCCGGGTTAATGTGTGCCATCGAGGCAGGCAAGCGTCAGCGCCGTGTCTTGCTGGTCGAGCATACGGACAAGATCGGCGAGAAGATTCGCATCTCGGGCGGCGGGCGTTGCAATTTTACCAATATCAATGCCGAGCCGAAGAAATATCTGTCAAAGAATGCGCATTATTGCACGTCGGCCCTGAAACGCTTTACGCAATGGGATTTTATCGAGCTGGTCAAAAAGCACCGGATCAAATTCCATGAAAAAACCTTGGGCCAGCTTTTCTGCGACGAGACGGCCAAGGATATTATCAACATGCTGCTGGCGGAATGCCGCGCAGCCGAGGTGACGATTAAAAAAGAAACCAAAGTCGATAAGATCTGGAAAGAGGATAATGGTTCATTCACCTTGCAGACGAGTTTAGGTGAGGTGATATGCCAGTCCGTGGTGATTGCCACGGGCGGCCCGCCCATTCCAAAGATCGGCGCGACGGAATTCGGTTACAAGATCGCGCGCCAGTTCGGGATCAATGTCATTCCGCACCGGGCCGGTCTGGTGCCGCTGACTTTTGAACCGGACTTGCTGGACTATACAAAAGAACTGAGCGGCGTGGCGATCGATCCGATCCATGTCACCAGTGAATCGGGCATGTTGTTCCGGGAAGCGATGTTATTCACCCATCGCGGGATCAGCGGTCCGGCCATCCTGCAGATTTCGTCCTATTGGAATCCGGGTGAGAGCATTACGCTTAATCTGTTGCCGGATATCGATCTGATGCAATGGCTGACGGAGAAACGCCAGTCGCAACCACGCGCGATGCTGCACACGTTGATGCATGAATTACTGCCCAAACGGCTGGTGCAGAAACTGGTGGATGATGCGCAATTAAGCCAGGCGCGTATTGCGGATTTATCGGATAAAATCCTGCAGAATTTTTCCAGCCGTATCGTGGCGTGGCAGGTTACGCCATCGGGCAGCGAAGGTTATCGCACGGCAGAGGTTGCGCTGGGCGGTGTGGATACACATGCCTTGTCATCGAAAACGATGGAAGCGCGCGATGTGCCGGGCCTGTATTTTATCGGTGAAGTGGTCGATGTGACCGGGCATCTGGGCGGGTATAATTTCCAGTGGGCCTGGTCGTCCGGCTGGTGCGCCGGGCAATATGCATGAGTGTTTGTGCCTACGATTGTATTTTATAATTACCAATTAATAGATTAAAAAGTAATTTTACCACTTTTTTCTTTGACTTTATTACTCTTTGTGATATAACCGAATCATGGATAACCAAAATACATTTATCACAATGTTGGTTACAGCTTTCATGCCAGAGAGCATGATGTCGATGCGACGACGACGATTTACACGCATGTAGCGGTTGTACGCATTTTTAATTCCCACGCCAAAAAGACCCGATACCCCCGTTACTGATGCGTTTTTGCGCATCTGTAAGCTATTTTTTCAACAACGTCAGAAGGAGGAATTTCATGATCCAGGATCATAATCACAAAGCGAAAACCTGGAACTTCATCTGGCGATTTCTGACCCGAATGACCGGCGGGATGGATGACATCCCGCCATCAAAGTGATTGTGCGTTCTCTCTTAAAGTGCAGTCCAAAAACTAACTAATCACCAATCCAAAGCAAGAATACGCTGAATTGTAAAATTCGGCGGGGAATTCTTGTGTCTTCTCCAAGCTCTTATAAAAAGGATAGACCCCATGCAAGACCAAGCAGAAGAAAAGCACGTGAATAAGATCGCCATTATAGGTGGAGGTTTTTGCGGCACATCG
>DASWYT010000163.1:0-3205 GCA_036404835.1 Alphaproteobacteria bacterium
GCACAGAAAATGCCAGCTAAAACCGCACAAAAAACCACGAAAAAAGCCGTTGCCAAAGCTCCAGTGAAAACCACTGCCAAAGCTGCCGCTGCGAAAACCGCTCCAAAGAAAAAAGATGTATCGATTGAAGAAGCCGTTGCCCGCGTGATGCGTGTGGTCGGCAAGGACAAGCCGGAAGCTGCTGTAAAAGCAACCGCTACCCCGGCCATTGCCAAAGTTACCAAAGCCGACAAGGCCGTAAAACCAGCGAAAAACGATAATGTTTTCGACTATAAAGCCGGTGATATGGTTGTTTACCCGGCCCATGGCGTTGGCCAGGTCGAAGGCGTTGAGAACCTGTCTATCGGTGGTCTGGATGTAACGCTTTACACGATCACCTTCGCCAAAGACCGTATGCGTCTGAAACTGCCGTTGCAAAAGGTCAAAACATCCGGCCTGCGCCCACTGAGCACCAAGGATCAGATGCAGACCGCGATGCAGACCATGCGTGGCCGCGCCCGTATCAAGCGCGTCATGTGGTCCCGCCGCGCGCAGGAATATGAAGCGAAAATCAATTCCGGCAGCCCGATCCAGGTCGCTGAAGTGCTGCGTGACCTCCGTCGCAACGCGATGGGCGCCGAGAACTCTTACTCCGAACGTCAGATCTTCCAGGCTGCTCTCGAGCGTCTGGCCAGCGAACTGGCGGCCATCGAGAAAATCGGTGAAGCCGATGCAGCGCAAAAACTGCAGAACGTTCTGACCGAAGCGGCATAAGAATAAAAGAGATCAGTAAAAGAAAAGGGGCCTGCGGGCCCCTTTTTTGTGTCTTATTTCCGGCTGATCAGCGCGTAATAACGTTTGGCCCGTGCCGGTTTGATGGCCAGGATACGATAGTCTTTCAATTCATCCCGTGACCGGACCTGGATCAGCACCAGGCTTTTGGGATTGGTTTTGAGGAAAGCATTGATCTGATCGTGATTGTCAGGCGGGATCACTGTGACAGGCTGGGTGAGATGCAGCAGATAATTGATATCTCCCTGGTAACGTGAACTGACGACGGCCAACTGGCCGTGCGGATGTTGTGCGATGATTTGCGAAATGCCCTCGGTACTAAAACGGTCCCAGCCTTTGGGGGAGGCAATATGCGCCATCAGCATGGTCAGCACCATGCACATGCACAGGATGGGTAAAATGACCTGATGGCGATAGGCGACCGAGAAGAGAATGCTGATCCCGGCCAGATAGAGGAATGGCAAGGTAAAATGACCATTGATGAAATCGCCCAGAAAAGGTGGTAATTGGTGCAGTTTGAAACGGATCAGAACGGTCAGGCCCAGCCATACCAGGCTGAATAAAAAGAACGGCACAAAGGTGATTTTGAAATCCTTTTCCCCCGGCTCGATATGGTCGAGCAGGCGGGCGACCAGCAGCGCAAAGGCGGCCCATAAAGGCAGGATATAGTGAAGCTGTTTGCCGCTGATCAGGCTGAACAGGATAAAGGTGCTGACGATCCAGCATAACAGGAAACGGGTGGGGCTTTCCGATTTGAAATAACGCAGGACAGACAGGCGTTGCCAGACTTTCGGATAGAATATCCAGGGTATGAACAGGATCGGCGTGACTGCAAAATAATGCCACCATGGTTTTTCATGATCGAAAGCCTTGAAGATACGGTGGGTGGTTTGTTGCAACAGGATCCAGCGGCCATAATTTTCGCCCCCTGTGACAGCGGCCGGAATCGCCCAGGCCAGAGCCATCACGGCACCCATGATGACGGCACCGATAACACTGAGATACCAGCGGACCCATGAGATTTTCCGTTCCGTGATCCATACAGGGGCCAACAGGGCGACAGGCAGGACATGCACCAGGATGACTGGTCCTTTGGTCAGGGCACCGAAACCGATACACACCCCAAACCACAGGAAGAAATGCAGCTTACCCAGCGAGGCTTGCCACAACATGAAAAGGGCAGCCAGGACAAAGAAGCACAGGATGAAATCATAAAAAATAACCGTGCCATAGAGATGGAAGATAGCCGCGCCGAAACACAGCCAGATGGCATGATGACGGCGCTGGGTGGATTTTGGCCACCAGCTTTGGGCCAGGGCAGCGGTCAAGGCCACGCAACCGAAGGAGAAGAACGATACAATGGCTGTGGCGATGAAGCGATGCGTCCCGACAATATTCCAGCCTAGATTAATCAGCCAGGCCAGCAAGGGTGGCTTTTGCGTATAGGGGATAAAATTCAGGGTGGGAACGATAAAGTTTTTTGTCGTGAACATCTCCCACGCCACGGTCATGGCGCGTGTTTCAATCGTGGTGATCAGGGGGCGCAGGCACAAAACGGCCAGAACGAATAACGCCCACAGGCCGGCGCACCATAAAAGGGGCGCGGTGATGGTTGAGCGCACGACAGAGATCAGTTTTTTCATGTGGTGGTCGTTTTATCTGCCGCATCGGCGCGCAGAACGAAATGAAGATTGCGCAGGTAAATGAGCAATCCCAGACCTTGCCCGGCGATAAAGACAGGGTCCTTGCGATAGATGGAATAGACCAGCAGGATCAGGCCGCCCGCAATGCTGAAATACCAGAACATGGTCGGGATAACGCTTTTTTGGGCACGTTCTGTGGCGATCCACTGCACAAAGAAACGGCCAAAGAACATGGCCTGGCCGAAAAAGCCGATCCCCAGCCAGATTTCATCAGTTGTGAGATTGTGTTGCATGAGATGAAACATAGATAACCTTGGTAACTTGGAACTTAATAATGGGTAATAGAGCTGAGCCTGCGGCGGCGGCGATTAAGCCACAGCAGGCCGAACATGTCGACGATACCGGGGCATAAACGGTTCCAGAAACCGTATTTGGCGACACCGGCCACACGCGGGCGGTGGCTGATATCGACCAGCACCAGCGGGAAACCATTCTGCATGGCCAGTGCGGAAATAAAGCGATGCATATTGTTGAAGAAGGGCAGAGACAGATAATCCTCGCGGCGGCACAGGCGCACGGCACAACCACTGTCACGCGTATTATCTTTCAGCAGGTACTGACGGACGCGGTTGGCCGTTTTTGACGTGGCGCAACGCAACCAGTCATCATGGCGCTGGGCACGTTGGCCGATTACAAAGACCGGCCGGCCTTTTTCGGCAACGGCCTGTTGATAAGCATGGTACAGGCCGGGGATATCGGCCGGATCATTTTGTAAATCACCATCCATGGTC
>DASWYT010000164.1:0-2465 GCA_036404835.1 Alphaproteobacteria bacterium
TCATGAGTTTTGTCCTTGATGCACGTCTGGAAACAGATTCCCATTTCGTTATCGACATGGAATTGTCACAGGTCCGCCTGAGCAATAACGCCGCTTTTCCATGGGTTATCCTGGTTCCAAAACGTCCTGATGTTGTTGAGATCATCGATCTGGATGATGGCGACCAGCAATTATTGTGGTCTGAAATCGCCATGGCCAGCCGCATCATGAAACGTCTTTACCAGCCGAAGAAACTGAATGTCGCCAATATCGGCAATAAAGTATCCCAGCTGCATGTCCATGTCGTCGCCCGTTATGAAGATGACCAGGCCTGGCCCGGACCGATCTGGAACAGCGGCATCAGCGAAAGCTATGACCCGCAGGATCTGCAGGAAAAATTACTGACCCTGCAAAGCGCCTTCAATGAATTATTCAGCGGAGCCGGTGCGTGAACAACAGAACATGGTTGCTGTTAGATTTTGACAATACGATGATGGAAACGGAAAAACTCGTTCTGCCGTCACTGATCAACCGTTTCAACGATCTTTACGGCAGCCAGATTGACCACCCGCTGACCCTGGATGAATTCAAGGCGCATTTTCATGGCCAGGCCCGTGAGAATCTGTGCGCCAATATGAGCAAACATTTCAACATCACCGTTGACTGCCCTGTCCTGTATAAAGACCGCGAATGGTTCGTGATGCAGCATCTGCAGAACCTGACCGAGGGTGTCACGATGGCACCAGAGATCATCGAAACATTGCAGGGCCTGAAAGAACAGGATTATCAGTTCGCATTCGTATCGAACAATCCGATCCAGCGCGGCCTGGCCGCCATGCGCTACGCATCAAATAAACGCGGTAATGAACTGGCGCGTTTCTTTGGCAGCAATTATTTTGAATCCGGCGATAAGCAAAAACCATTGCCGGATGTGTATCTGCGTGCCATGCAGCAATTAGGAACAGACACGGATCATTGTTACGCCGTTGAAGACAGTCTGAGCGGTTTGAAAGCCGCCGTCGATGCCGGTATCAGGACATTCGCCTTTGGCGGGTTCGCGGATGATAAAGACAAACATAAAACACAGATGCTGGAAAACGGAGCCATTGGTTGGTTTTCATATTGGCCTGACTTCCCTGCTCTGCTGCCCCGTTAAACAGGCTTGTTTTGAAAGCCAATCTTTCTACTATTAATTCAACAAAGGAGATAACCATGTCCGAGAAACTGATTTTACCACAATTGCCTTATGCCATCGATGCGCTGGCACCTGCCATGTCCGCCGAGACGCTGGAATATCACCACGGCAAACACCACAAAGCCTATGCCGATAAAGGCAATGAGCTGATCGAAAAAGCGGGCCTTGGTGGCAAGTCCATCGAAGAGATCATCACGGAAACAGCCGGTAAAGCCGACCAGGCGCCTTTGTTCAACAATGTCGCGCAATTCTGGAACCATGTTCATTTCTGGAACTGGATGAAACCGAATGGCGGCGGCGAGAAATTGCCAGCCTCTTTGGACAGTGCCATCAAAGACGGTTTCGGCGATTTCGCCACCTTCCGCACCAAATTCATCGAAGCGGGTATGGGCCAGTTCGGTTCCGGCTGGGCCTGGTTGGTGAGTGATGATGCCGGTAAATTGAGCATCAGCAAAACACCAAACGGCGACAACCCGCTGACCAAAGGTCAGCACGCAATCCTCGGCGTCGACGTATGGGAACATTCCTATTACATCGACTACCGCAACGCCCGCCAGAAATATCTGGAAACATTCGTTGATAAACTGATCAACTGGGATTACGCAGAAAGCCTGTACGCGAAGGTTAAATAATATCCCGTCATCCTGAAGGAACCGCGTGAGCGGTGACATTCAGGATGACGATTTTATTTTAATTTCTTTTGCAGATACATAACCAGGTCATTATCGGCTGTGACCTGTTCATTCTCTTCGACCTGTTTAGGGCCGTAATACAGGCCATCACCCAGCGGGATATAACCGCGTTTCACGTATAAAATCTGGGCCGCCCCGTAACCCGGATGCAGGCCGACGCCCAAACCGATATCATTCCCAAATTCTTTTGCTTTAGTTTCAGCCATATCCATCAGTAAAGTTGCCAGACCTTTACCGCGATAATCCGGTAATATATTCAGGTCGCTGATTTCAGGGACGGATTTTTCATGGAATTTTTTAAAAGTTGATTTCGGCAACAGACAGCCATATCCGGCGATTTTTCCATCAACATGAACAACCCACACATAGCGTTCCCCTGCATGGCATTCATTCAGATAACGCTCAAACTGGCCGTCTGGTTTTTTCCAGTCTGCTTTTTCAAAACTTGTATAAAGCTCATCAAAATCATCTGCGCTTAGTGGTTTTAAAATGGTATTCATTTCACCTCGCATTATGATTTTTTATTATCACTATACAGACGGCAGTAATGCGGCTGCAACAAGCCGCCCTTCTGCTAACAGCACATTATAGGTACGGCA
>DASWYT010000165.1:0-3183 GCA_036404835.1 Alphaproteobacteria bacterium
TATCAGGCGGGATTCCCAATAATTTTATAAAGCATACCGTTATGCCACCAAGCCGCGTTTTCTAACGTGCTGTAGCGTCCATCGCGCATAGTCCATTAATTTTGGTTCTGCCAGTACATCATCGATCGTATCATAGCGGCGATCTTCCGCTTCATAGCAACCTGTAATGGTTGCATCCTTATCGTGCCAGAAATGGATATGCACCAGTTCCGTGTGACCCGTCCATTCCTCGGTCAATGTACCAAGCGGGATCACATCATCAGGATTGACCTTTGCGCCAAGCTCTTCATTCAGCTCACGCACCAAAGCCTTCATCGTGGTTTCGCCCTTATCGACACCACCGCCAAAATTGACCAGAACATCCGGGATCTTTTTCCAATCCGGAGGACGATACTGCATGAGGATTTTTCTATCGTGCGTCAGAATCACGCAATCGACAATGTTTTTCCGATAAGAATGCATATCGACTGTCGCCGGATCAACAAACTGAATACCCGGTACATCCGTCATAATATTATTGACCAGCCGCAGGTTCGATGGATTGCAGGGACAATGCGTCCATCAGTTGCAACACGGCCGCACCCTTATCCACGTCGGACAGGGATTTATCGTTATTGACGATGATCTTGCCGGCGGCTTCGTCATAAGAGACCATCTTGTCTTTCGGCAGGGAACCCTGTTCCAGTTTGATCTGCTTGTCGCCCAGCATAAACGTACCATCCTGGAAGAAGGGCTGGTCGGCCCCGACGGATGGTCCGAGAACCAGATCGTGATAAGCGGAAGCAGTTGGCGTTCCGGCATGGGCAGCCAGTGGCAGCACCAGGGCGGCGGCAAAGAAACTCAAAACGGGTACAAGGAGTCGGGCCATTAACTTTATGTTAATGGTTAATGGCACTTTGCTGCAAGGAAAAAAGTGCGATAGCGGCTGCATTCGAGACATTAAGCGACGCAATAGCCCCGCTGGTCGGGATGGAGGCGATAATCTGGCATTGCGCGCGGGTGGATGGGCGCAGGCCTTTGCCTTCGGCACCAAGGACGAGGACAATCTTATCAGATTCCGGTAGCTGGTCGATCGCATGGGTCGCTCTTTCATCACAGCCGACGGTCAAAAAGCCCGCCTCCTGAAGCTGATGCAAACTCCGCGCCAGATTGGTGACCTCGACTATCGGCACATGTTCCAGTGCGCCCGTCGCCGTCTTGGCCAGTGTGCCGGTCACGCCGGGACTGTTGTAACGGTGATTGATCAGGCCATGCGCGCCAAAGGCGGACATGCTGCGCAGGATCGCGCCGATATTATGCGGGTCGGTCACTTCGTCCAGCATTACCAGGATGGTGCGCGGGCGGGTCGTGCTTTGGATAATCAGGTCGGTCAGGAAAATTTCCGCCAGAGGCATGGCGGCAATCGCAATCCCCTGATGCACGGCGCCTTTGGGCAAGCGCTTGTCCAGTTCCGCCTTGTCGAGAATATTCGGCACCGGATGACCCTTGCGCAGCCAGGGTTCCAGATCGCGCTGCATATTTTCGGTGACCCAGATGGTTTTGACCTGGCGGGCCGTGTTTTCCAGTGCGGCTTTGACCGCGTGAATACCGTAAATCAAATCCTGGCCAGACGGCACAAAAGATGTTTTCACCGCTTTTTTCGGGTCTGCAAAAGCGGGTTTCGGTTTCGCCTTGTTGGCGTGGAATGGTTTTTTAGGCGGATGTGTTTTCATTGCCGCGATCTACCAGGACAATATCGCCACTATCGGCTTTTTGCGGGGCATGTTCGCTGCGCTTATGCGCATGCTCACGCGCAAAGAAACCTTCGGCAATGGTGGAGAGGTCTTTCTCGTCCGAATAAGCATAGGCCTGCCAGCCCATGCGGCGCGCTGCCTCGACATTCACGCCACTATCATCGAAAAAGAGAATATGTTCCGGCTGGAGATGCAGCTTGTTGGTGACGGCAGTATAGAAAACCGGGTCCGGTTTCGAAACGCCCAGCAGGCCCGAGCAGTAAATATCGTCAAACGCATCGCGCACGCCCGGCATCTGCCATAATTTATCATTCTGGATCGCGCTCATATTCGACGCGCCGTAAATTTTCTCGCCCTGATTGCGCCAGTTGGCGCACAGCTTCAGCAACGGCTCATTGAGGCCGTTCTGCAGGATCACCAGACCGAAAATATCAAGGACAAGAGGCATCAAACGGTTCTAGCGCAGATCGTTGCAGGGAGCAACATTAACCAAGGTTAGTATTGACATATTATATATGTCGTGTTAGATATTGAGGCCGGAAAGTATGGGGGATACAGGCCATGTCAAAAAGCAAATACGGCACGCAGGATTTCATGAAGCGAATGGGCTTGGGCATTTGCGGCCTGATCGCCGTTGCCGCCGGCGTGGAAATCATTGCCAATATCAGAGGCATTCCTGATGACAATGCGCCCATGGCCATCGACAGCACGGCCTCGGCTAAAAATACCGACAGCCTGTATAGAGACAATATCAATAAGCTGAACAACACTGCTGAAATGCCGGCCGTTACCCAGCCGACGCCGCACTAATTTCACTATGACGATAAGCGGGTTTTAAACCTGATCAGCCGGCTTCCAGGGCCAGCGTGTTTCGCGCTGGTGTTCGGACAATCCGTGGCCGATGGCGGCGCGGTCGTCGAAAATGAAACAAGTGCCTTCCCACAGGCTTTCCTCCGGGGAGACCGTTTCCAGATATTTCAGGATACCGCCTTTGACCTGGAAGACTTCTTCCACACCCTTGTGCAGCAAATAGCTGGAGGCTTTCTCATCGCGAATGCCGCCGGTGCAGAACACGGCGACTTTCTTATGTTTGGTCGGGTCGATATGTGCATCGACAAAATCCGCAAATTCGCTGAAGGTTTCGACACGCGGATCGAGCGCACCCTTGAATGTCCCGATATCGGTTTCATACGTATTACGCGTATCGAGCAGCAATACATCGTCGCGGGTGATCAGTGCGTTCCAGTCCTGTGCATCGACATACGTGCCGGTACGGGTCGTCGGGTCCGCTTCCGGGCGGCGCATCGTGATGATTTCTTTTTTGACACGCACTTTCATGCGGCCGAACGGTTTTTCAGACGCGGTGGAATATTTCAGTTCGCCCTGGCGGATACCGGCCCATTCATCAAGCTTATCGATAGTCGCTTCCATCTGTTCCACCGTCGGCGCG
>DASWYT010000166.1:0-11550 GCA_036404835.1 Alphaproteobacteria bacterium
TGGCACTGCAAAGCCGTAGCGTACTGTAATTAATCTACAAAAATGATCTGGCCGCGATAGCCGGTGATGTCGAGCGCTGTTTTGAAACGCTCACGGATGCCGTTGCGCATATGTTCTTCCAATGGGGTATTTGTCCGTAAATTCAGGTCAAGTGTGTGTTTCCACACCATGCCCTTCATTTCCAGGGCGCCATAGCGTATTGTCGGCACTTCGATAGTGAAATGGGTGCGTGTATGGTATTTGCGCTGTTTCTCGTCCGGATTATCCTGATGCCCGTCCGGGTAATCGCGTTTGACCTGCCAGACCATTTTCGCCATTTGTTCATGCAACAACATCGGCAGGACGAAACGCTGCATATCGGTACCGGCGGGCATATCGAGGCTGCGGCTGGACATTTGCGCGAAATCGCTGACCAGACGCGCCAGCATATCCTGCTTGCCACCATCGCGCAGTTTTTCCACAGTCTTATCGCCCAGCCATGCACCGACACTATTTAGATTCAATGCCTGTAACAACAACACCGTGACTGCATTCAATGTCTTTGGCTGCGCCGCATTCGGGATCAGTTGCTGCATCAATGGATCAAGCGGATTAAAGCCACTCAAATGATTAGACCACATCTTATCCAGTTCAGCCCATTCGACATCACCGACGATACTGCCATCCGGTAATTTTTGGGGCCATAAAGACAGGCCCGGCATGGCGCCATCTGTCTGCATAGGTGCAACAGCCGGATTAGCCACCGGTGACCAGAAAATAATCGTCCCTGGCAAAAGAGGCCCTTTTCCGGCCAAGGCATTTTGCGGGAGGCTGAATAACAAACCGAAAGGCGACATTAATAACGGCGTTTCCCGCGTCGAACCGGGCAGGACCACGGTCGGCATGATATTCTGGATATTGCCGCTCAGCTTGCCGCCGTCTTTGTTATTTTCCTGGAACAATTGCGGCAGTAATTTTTGCAATGGCACGACATCCTGTCCCGGACGCTGGATACCCAGCATATTCAACAATAAAAACGGTGCTTTGGGGGCCGGTGATGCGTTCGGATTTTGCAAAATATGTTGCCAGGCCTGCAACAATGTCAGGCCTTCCGGCATCATATGCATCTGCACCGGTTGCAAGGCACCGGTCCCTGGCGGGATTTGCAATGCGGCTTCCGCTTTTTGCAATAAAGGCGACAAAGCGGAACCTGCTTTGTTAAACATACCGCCCAATTGATTCAATTGCCCCATCACGGATGGTGGCACAT
Organism: Alphaproteobacteria bacterium; assembly: GCA_036404835.1. Taxonomy (GTDB): domain Bacteria; phylum Pseudomonadota; class Alphaproteobacteria; order Micavibrionales; family SZUA-601; genus DASWYT01. The sequence continues at coordinate 1,250 of DASWYT010000166.1, forward strand.
TACTCTTCAGCCATTGCCCGGCCTGTTCACCGGCTTTTTGTGCCGTCGGCATCAGAGCGGCACTCATTTTTTGCAATGATTGCAGCAACTGGTTTTCGTCCGGCGTCATATTTTCCGGTGGCACACCCTCAAAGAAGAAACGCGGATCGACATTCGCCGGCAAACGTCCCATCTGTTGCAATAATTGTGTAAACACAATCAGCTTGGTGACGCCTTCCGTGACCGGCAATGGTAAATTCTGCTGGTTGGATGCGCTGCCCGGACGATAAACCGCCTGCAGGAAACGGATCAGATCGGCCGCTTCTTTGGGCAGATCGGCTGGCAGGAACTGGCCGCGCCAGTTTTGTTGCGGTAAGGCATTTTCCGCATCCTGTGCCGCTTCAACATTCGGCGTCAGTTTGACAACATACTCACCCTGGGCCGGTGCGGATTGATCGATCTGCGGTGCTATAAATTGCGGGATCGGGGCAAGGATTTTTGCCTGTTGCTGCACGGCATCGAGGCGCAGCATGACCACCTGGCCCGGTGCCAATGTCGCATCGGTCTTGATGACGATATTGCCTTGCGGCGTTTTCAGCGTGACCTGGTTTTGATCCTGTGCAACCACTTCGGCCAGAATACGACCGGCTTTATCGGCGCTCTGCGAAGCGGCCAGAACTTCCGGTGCCAGGCTGACGACAACCGCCTGTCCTAAATTCAAGGGTGTGTTTTGCGCCGGTGCTGCCGAGCCTATTCCTGATGAGGATATCTCGCCACTCAACGGACTACCCCGCAGCCAGCGGAGCCGTGACCGTCATACTGCCCAGCAAGTAATTGGCGATGATCTCGATTTCGAAGGCCGCCGTGCTGTTTGGGTAACGTGTCAGCAATGGTGTCTGGTGACGGATCGATTCCGGTACTTTCTTGTCATTGCGAATGATACCGGCCAGAGGCGGCCGGATTTTCAGGAAATTCTGGCAGGCTTTGCTGATTGTTTGATAGACGCGCTCGCCATCGGCTTTCTGATCGACATTATTGACGACGATCTGCACCGCATCGGCCAGGCCCGCCATATGAGTCAGTTTGATAAAGGCATAGGCATCGGTCAGCGAGGTCGGTTCTTCATTCACCACCACCAGGACACGCGATGCCGCACCGGAGAGGATGCGGACAGTACGATCGATACCGGCGCCAAGATCGATAATGACACGGTCATATTGCGGGCAGAGCGGCAGCAACTGATCGCGTAATTCAATCACCTGTTCAATCGGCAGATTGGCCAGAGAGGCCGCACCGGATTGACCGGCGATGATATCCAGGCCCGTTCCGGCATGATGCTGGATGATGCGCTGCATCGATAATTTACCTTCGATAACATGACGCAGATCATGTTGCGGCATCAGGCCCAGTTGCACATCGACATTCGCCAGGCCCAGATCACCATCGAATAACAGGATTTTCTTATTCTGCTTGGCTAAAGCGTGTGCCAAAGTGATCGAGAACCAGGTCTTGCCGACACCGCCCTTGCCCGAGGCAACGGCGATCAAATTATCGGCCCGCACGGTGCGGTTGGAATTAGACGGGGTAAGATTTTCATTTGTCATGCTGCTGACCGTCTTTCTGCCGTTTGTTGCGGCACTAAGATGCGCGCCAGATGTGTGGCGTCGAGCATCGTCAATCCATCGGCGACGTTGGCGCTGTTACCGGCACCCACGAAACTTAAACTGGCCTGATCGGCCGCGGCCAGAACCCCGCCCAAACGGCGCGCTATATCCAGACGCGTCGGCAGGATCCATTTCGCACCGATCACATTAAAAGCACGCGCGATATCGCCTGCTTCATCCGCATCCAGGCCGCCGGGCATGGTTACGATCAATTCAATCGGCCCGGCTTTGCTGTACGCGTAGAGTTCTTTCATATCATCGGCATTGAAGGCGTTCAGGCCCGGGCTGTCGATCAGGATTTGATCCGCTTTATTATGATCAGCAAGCGCCTGTTTCAACTGCTCCGGGGAATTTACCTTGACCAGCTCCAGATTTAACACACGGGTGAATGCCGCCAGTTGCTCCACCGCACCGGCACGCACCGTATCGGCGGTAATCACCACCGGTTTCAAACCATTCATTACGGCCTGTGTCGCCAGCTTGGCAATCGTTGTCGTCTTGCCGGCACCGGGCTGGCCGACCAGCATCATCGGGCGTTCATAGGCCGTTTTCGGCAGTGGATCGAAACGGAAAATCTGTTGCAGCGCCTGCGCCAGACGGGCCTGCGCATTCGGTGCGTTCCCGGCATTTTCCATGGCGGTAACGATCTTGTCATTCAAAGACGCCGGGACGGCGTGTTTCCACAAAGACTGCATGACCGTGTCGATGGTCTGCTGCAATTCCCCTGTTTTGGTCGCGGCCTGGGCCATGCCGTCATAATCGCGAATGCCGCCGAACAGCGCATGCGATTCAAAATCAGGCTCTTCGTCCGTATCTGTTATATCGATTACATCCTCGACGGTTTCCTCATCCATCGCGGCGGTAATGCGTAGCGTGCCGTCATCCATTGTGCGCGTGGTGACAATGACAGCATCCTCGCCCAATTCGGCGCGGATCAGCTGCATCGCTTCCTGCATTGATTTTGCCTGGTAAGTCTTTAAACGCATATCAGCTCATTTTAAATCTGGCCCACCGTCTTGATACGGGCCTTCGGATGAATTTCACTTTGCGACATAACGACCAGCGATGGGCGCAAACGCTCAATAATGGAACGCACATACGGACGGATCGTCGGGCTGGTCAACAGGACCGGCGCTTCACCCGCTTTGGCCTGTTCTTCAAAGACCTGTGTCAGGCGTGCGATAAATTGCTGCAACTGGCTTGGCGGCATGGCGAGTTGTTTTTCCTCGCCGCCACCGACCAGCGATTCCAGGAAGGCCTGTTCCCATTCCGGCGACAACGGTACCATCGGCAACAGACCGGACGGACCGGTTTGCTGGTCGCAGATCTGGCGGGCCAGACGCATGCGGACATGTTCGGTGATCATCGTCAAATTCTTCGTCTGGGCAGAAGCTTCGGCAATCCCTTCAAGGATTGTCGGCAGGTCACGGATAGACACGCGTTCACCCAGCAGATTTTGCAGGATACGCTGGACACCCATCAGCGAGATCAGGCCCGGGATCGTATCGGCCACCAGTTTCTGGGCCGATTTATCCATCTCATCCAGCAATTTCTGTACCTCGGTATAGGACAGCAATTCTGACATGTGGTCTTTGACGATCTCTGTCAAATGCGTGGTGATCACGGTTTGCGGATCGACGACGGTATAAGCTTTGAAATGTGCTTCTTCACGATAGCGCTTATCGATCCACATCGCCGGCAGGCCGAATGTCGGTTCTTTGGTCCGTTCACCCGGCAGGCTGATAGCCTGGCCTTTCGGATCCATACAAAGCAACATGTTCGGACGTAAATCACCCGTGCCTGCAACGATTTCCTTCACGCGCAAACGATAGGCATTCGGTGCCAGTTGCAGATCATCCTGAATGCGCACAGATGGCAGGACGAAACCGAATTCCTGTGCCAGTTGACGACGCAGGCCTTTGATCTGATCGGTCAGGCGGTTGCCGCTTTCACCCTGTGTCGCCAGGTTCAATAAGCCATAACCCAGTTCCAGGCGCAGCATATCCATCGCCAGTGTCGAACTAATCGGTGCTTCCGCCGGTGCCGGTTTTTGTGCGGCTGTCACTTCCTGTGCCACACGTTCAGCATTTTCACGGGCCCGAATGCGCGGTGTGTAATAAGCGGCACCGCCCGTCATGGCCGCCATCAGGGCAAACGGGATAAAAGGAATACCTGGCAAAATAGCCATCACCAATAATGTACCGGATGCCAGACCCAATGCTTTCGGATATTGGCTAAGCTGTCTTGATACAGCCTGATCCATGGCTCCCGTCGTGCCGGCTTTGGCAACCATCAAACCGGCTGCGATGGACACGATCAGGGCCGGAATCTGCGAGACGAGACCATCGCCGACCGTCAGGTTGGTATAATTGTGCGCGGCCTCTTTCAAAGCCAGGTCATTCTGCACGACACCGATACTGATACCACCGACGATATTAATGACAGCAATCAGGATACTGGCGACGGCATCACCACGGACGAATTTCGCGGCACCATCCATCGCACCATAGAAACCGCTTTCCTGTTCCAGTTCCTTACGGCGGAGGCGTGCTTCGTTTTCATCGATCAGGCCGGATGATAAATCGGCATCGATCGCCATCTGCTTGCCCGGCATCGCATCCAAACTGAAACGCGCCGCGACTTCAGCGATACGACCGGAACCTTTGGTAATAACCATGAAGTTGATAATGATCAAAATCGTGAAGACGATAATACCAATGACGAAATTGCCACCCATGACGAAACCGCCAAAGGCTTCGATAACGTGACCAGCCGCATCTGTACCGGTATGGCCATAGGTCAAAATCAAACGGGTCGAGGCAATATTCAGGGCCAGTCGCAACGCCGTACTAAGCAGAAGGATCGTTGGAAAAGCCGACAGTTCCAGCGGCTTTTCGATGAACATCACCGTCATCAGGATCAAAATAGAAATCGTGATCGACATCGCCAGGGCAATATCGATCAGCCAGGTCGGCATTGGCAGAACCATGACGACGACAACGGCCAGAACGAAAATCGGCAACAGCAAATCGCGGAAACGACCATACTGGCCCATAGAGGCGAAGAAACTGTTCAACCCGCCGGTTGCGCCCGAAGCGTTATCGATTGTGGCTGGCTCGGCCATCGCGGCCTAATCCTTACACTTCGCCGTATGCAGGAACAGGAAGGCCCGCATCGGCATATTGTTTCAGTTTATTCCGCAAGGTGCGGATCGAGATACCCAGAATATTGGCGGCGTGCGTGCGATTCCCCAGGCACTTGTCCAATGTTTTCAAAATCAAGTCACGTTCCATATCGGCCACGGTACGACCGACCATCTGGTCAGCCATGGCATCCGCCGGTTTTGAAACCGGGGCACCATTGGATGTGGCTTGTGTCACAGTCGCGGCCACGGATGGCTGGCCGGAAATCAGGATCGCTTCCGGGCCAATCGTTTCACTGCGTGCAATCAACACGGCACGGTGCAAGGTATTTTCCAGCTCGCGTATATTGCCCGGCCAGGTATGGTTGAGTAATTTATCCAAACCGGCTTCGGACAAAATCTTGTTCGGCAATTCATTCTGCTTGACGTACCTGTCGATAAAGAAACGGGCCAGGCGGGGAATATCGCCTTTGCGTTCACGCAAAGACGGCAGATGCAGGTTGATCACGTTCAGGCGGAAATATAAATCCTGGCGGAATGTGCCGGCTTTGACTTCTTTTTCCATGTCGCGGTTGGTCGTGGCGATCAGGCGGATATCGACTTTCACCGGACGGTTGCTGCCGATACGGTCAACTTCTTTTTCCTGGATCGCCCGCAGCAGCTTGGCCTGCAGGGAAATATCCATCTCGGAAATCTCATCAAGGAATAATGTCCCGCCGCTGGCTTCTTCGAATTTACCCAAGCGACGTGCCACGGCACCGGTGAAAGCGCCTTTTTCATGGCCGAATAATTCGGATTCCAACAAATTCTCAGGAATGGCGGCACAGTTCAGTGAAATGAACGGGCCGTTCTTGCGCAGGGATTTCTGGTGCAGGTAACGCGCCATCAATTCCTTGCCTGTCCCGGAATCACCGGAAATCAAGACGGTGGCATGCGATGCAGCCACCTGGTCAGCCATATCGAGAACGGCTCTGATCGATGGATCTTCGGCGATCATCGCACGGTCATCTTGTGTCACCGCTTCGATAACCGCAGCGATCAGTTCCGCATTCGGCGGCAGTGGCACATATTCCTTGGCCCCGGCCTTGATCGCGGCTACGGCAGCCTGGGCATCATTGCCAATACCGCATGCCACCACCGGCACGGCAATGCGCTCGGTATTCAATTGTTCCATCAAATAAGGGATATCCATTTTGACGTCAGCCATCACCAGGTCGGAACCTTGTGTCCGCAAGGCAGCCAGGCCTTGCGCGATGGACTCGCAATGCACGACTTTCACACCTTTGCGCAGGGCAATTTTACCCGCCTCGCTAATATAACCTTCCAAAGGGCCGATGATCATCAAACGCATAATAATTAGTCCGCTTATTCTTCTTTACTCAGATTCTAGATTTCAGTCTTGACGATTTCCGTCATGGTAATGCCGAGCTTGTCATCAACGACGACAACTTCGCCACGGGCAACCAGACGGTTATTTACGTAGACATCAATCGGTTCGCCGACGCGGCGGTCCAGTTCAACCACAGCGCCACGGCCCAGTTTCAACAACTGGCTGACCTGCATGGTCGTGCGGCCCAGTACGGCAGATACTTGTACCGGAATATCATAGATCGCGTTCAGGTCTTTTTCCGGACGCAGGCCGTCGAGAAATTCGTCGCTCTGCGGCACGGCTGCTTTGGCCGCCACATCGCCGATATCGTTCAAAGCGAGTGTTTCAGTTTCACTGGTCATGATTATCCTCTTTCATCCTGTTGATCGTGTGGATCATTGTCGTGATCCGGGTTATCCGTGAGTGTGGCCGGCGTTTTCAGCAAACGGTCGAGCAGTTGCTCAACCTGTTGCATCGTATGACGACCGAGCTTTTCAGCACCGCCATCCGCCCATTCCATCTTGCAATCCCCTGCCTGAACAGAATCATCCGCCAGGGTAATGACTTTGCCCTGGAAACCCTGCAATTCCTTGAGACGCGGTAATTGGGCCGCAATCACATCGAGCTCGCTGTCATTGACACGCAACACGATGCGGGTTTCGTCGTTATTTTCGGCCAGGCTGTTGGCAATAAAATCTTCGATATCTTTCTGGCCGAACAGATTTTGCATCCGTGGCCAGAATTTCTTGACGATATGCATGGTGGCACGCAACGCCATGCTTTGGGCCTGTTGTGTGCGGTTCTCTTCCTGTTCCAGCAACATGGCCAGCTTATGGCCAATGCGATCGACCAGACCCAGCATGATTTGCTGCTGGCTCTGTTCGGCCTGGGCCAGGCCCGCAGCCAGACCCTGACTATAAGCTTCTTTACGGGCAGCCGTCAGCGTATCCTCATCGAACATGACCGGCGGCGGCACCAGAGCCGCTTGTTGTTGTTCTTCCAGCAATTGTTGTTTTCTGGCTTTTTCCAGATCAAAATCGCGGTCAAACAGGAATTTTTGGTTTAATTGCATTCTGTTATTCTCAATAAATCATTTCATCCTGGGCGTTTTTATCGACCAGGGCGATCTCATTGCGGTCAGACAGGTTCTTCGCAACGGTAACGATATGCTGTTGCGCTTCTTCCACATCGCGCAAACGCACAGGACCCATCGCGGCCATGTCTTCTTTCATGATCTTCACGGCACGTTCCGACATATTGCCGAAGAACAGATCCTTCATCGGATCGCTGGCACCCTTCAGGGCCACCGGCAGTTTTTCTTTGTCGATATTGCGCAGCAAGGTCTGGATACCCATCGGATCGACACGGATAAGGTCTTCAAAGGTGAACATGAGGCTGCGAATCTTGTCGGCGGCATCTTTGTTGCGCTCTTCGAGGATATCCATGAAACGGGATTCCTTGGCGCGGTCCATGGAATTGAAGATTTCCGCCATCAATTCATGCGAGTCACGGCGCTGGGTACGGGCCAGGGTCGTCATGAATTCTTCACGCAACGTGCGTTCAATATCATCCAACACTTCTTTTTGCACCGATTCCATCCGCAACATGCGGGTAATGACTTCCAGCGCGAAACCTTCCGGCAGATGCGACAAGACACGGGCGGCGTGATCGGAACGGATTTTCGTCAGCACAACGGCAACCGTTTGCGGGTATTCGTTCTTCAGATAGCTGGCCAGAACTTCTTCGTTCACATTGCCTAATTTGTCCCACATGGTCCGACCGGCCGGACCGCGGATCTCATCCATGATGCCGGACACTTTATCATCCCCCAGAACCTGGCGCAGCAAACGCTCGGTCGTGTCATAGGAACCGATCAGCGAACCGGAGGTCGACATCTGATCAACAAACTCAAGAAAAATCTTCTCGACCATGCCGGAGCCGATCTTGCCCAGCGTAGCCATGGTCTGCGACAATTCCAGGATTTCATCCTGGCCCATTTTTTCAAAGACCTTGGCAGAATATTCCTCGCCTAAAGACAGCAGGAAGATCGCGGCCTTTTCGGGGCCGCGTAAAGGTCTGTTTTCATCACGGACGCGTAAATTGTTCATGATTATTCCTTAATTCTCTTACGTTTCCTGCATCATCCAGCTACGGACGATGGAAACGGTTTCAGATGGATAACGGTCGATGATCTCGGTCACTTTGGCGACGGCAGAGGCTTTCATCTTGCCATCCACCGAAGCGATATCGATCATGTCATCGTCACCCAATGTGCCGACATTATTGCTTGGACCGGTCAGGGCGGCGCGCATTTCACCGCCGAGCAACCCTATATTGTCACTACCCAATGTCCCCAACCCGCCGCTGCCGCCCAATGGCGCGGCCAGCAATTTGTTGGCTAACGGACGCAGAACCAGCAGGACGACCAGCAAGGCAACCAGGCCCATGACAGCCGTCTCGGAGATACGGAACAGATCGTCCTTATCCAGGCCCATCACGATACCGGTCGAGGACTGTTCATTGAAGATTTCATCCATATTGGCGAATTGCAGGTTCTTGATTTCCAGCGTATCGCCACGTTTGGTATCGAAACCGATGGCGGATGACACCAGTGTCTTGATCGTATCCAGCTGTTGCTGGTTGCGGGCGTTATAGACCTGCTCGCCTTTTTTATCCTTGCTATAAGTGCCATCGACCAGAACGGCGACGGACAGACGTTTGACCTCGCCACCTTCACGCGTGTGGTTCTTCACAGTCTTGCTGACTTCGAAATTGGTGATCTCTTCGGTCCGTGAACTGTCACGCTTGGCGTTGCTGTCGGAACCACCGGCCCCCAGACCTGGCAGATTATTCTGGACGGACACATTCTGGGCACCACCGCTGCCATCCGCTTCACGGTCTTTCTCTTCGACCGTCTGTGTGGAGCGGGCGACCTGGCCTTCCGGATCGTAAATTTCGGCGCTGGTGCTCTCGCGGTCATAATTAATGTCAGCGGTCACATGGGCGCGGACTTTGCCGACACCAACGACACGGCCGACAATATCTTCAATCGCCAGCGTCATACGCTGTTCATAGGCCATCCGCATCTGTTCCAGATTGGCGTTGGTGGTCTCGCCTTCGGAATCCTGACGGCCGCTGGCCAGCAGATTGCCGTTCTGGTCAACAATAGAGACATGGCGCGGGTCGAGATTCGGGACAGCGGCGGCAATCAAATGCTGGATCGAGGAAACCTGTTCATTATCCAGACGGCCACCGGCGCGCAATTTCAGGAAGACACTGGCGCTGGCCGGGCGTTCTTCCTGGCTGAAGAGTTCGCGTTTCGGCAAAACCAGATGGATACGGGAGGCTTCAATGGCCTTGATTGTAGTGACGGTCCGGGTCAGCTCACCTTCAAGGGCACGCAACTGGCGGATATCCTGGTCAAAACGGGTGCTGGTCAGGCCGCTGTCTTTATCAAAGATCTCATAACCGATGGAACCGCCATCCGGCAGGCCTTTTTCGGCCAGGAGCATACGGGCACGGCCGACTTCGGTCGCCGGGACTTTAATTTCCTGGCGCGTGTCATTGACCATATAAGGGATTGTGGCGGCTTCCAGCTCACGGACGATGGCGTTCTGATCCTGCGGCGATAAATCCGCATAGAGCAACTTCATGTCGCTGTTGGATAACCGCGCCATGACAAACACAAAGAACAGAACCATACCCAGCGTGACGGCACCCATCAGGGCGAGCCGTAACGGGCCGATTTTCGACATTAAATTCAATAAGCCCTGCACTCGAATTCTCCATACCGTGCAAATTCTTCCTATATTCTGGACGCTATGCGTAAAAGAGCCGTTAATGCGTAGGAAAAATTTGCCTATGGCAAAACAGGCCCTTTATTAAATTACCCGTATCCCCGGATTCAGCACATTTTAAGCATTTACAATCATATGCAAAAATTATCCATTTACAGAAATAGATTCATTTTTGATTCACTATGAGGAGTCATAATAAGAATGTGACAAAGGGTGAGAATCGCCCTTCCTTTCTAAATCACTTTGAGCAGGAGAAGGCTCATGGATTTAACACCAGTATCGGCCACCGTGCCGGTAAACCCGTCGCCGGCGAGCCAAATCGCCCAAGCGACACAGACTGATCAGGTCAA
>DASWYT010000167.1:0-3161 GCA_036404835.1 Alphaproteobacteria bacterium
CGATTATGATGTGCGCGTTTATGCGGTCGGCAATAAAATCCAGAATGAGGATGACAGCGCCTTTCTGCAGGCAAAATGCGGGAATGACCTGATCGGTGTCATGCCTGTATCGACGTGGGTCAAACGCCGTGAACGTGGTGATTTCCAGCCTTTTTCAGCACTGGACGAAACGATCCGTGCCATTCTTTCCACCCTGATCGATACCGCCACCGCGCATCCGCGTGATTGGGTTCGTTACTGGTATTGGGGCATTCATTTCCATCGCAAAAACGCCCTGAACTGGGGCAACCAGTCTGTCGGTTTTTCCGTAGAAGACTGGATCGACCGCGATTTCCTGCAGAATTTCGCCGGGCAAACGCCTGCGGAACAATCACATGCTGCCTGATCAACAGTGTGCATTTCAAACCACAACATCGGAGAAAAATATGAGTTACCCATCCATCAACACCCATCTTGAGGCACAGGGCGCAACATTGGATACCGCCACCGAGATACAAATGGAAAAAGCCTTTCTGGGCGCTTTCTATGAAGATCTGTCCCTGGGCATGGCCAAAGTAGAAGAGTTGGTCGATAAGATGAAAAACAAGAATGACCGTGTCATGCTGTCATTGCCGCCAAATTCTGCGGAAGGAAAACAATTTGCACGTTTGCTGGGGCCGGACGTTCCGCGTCAGGTGCTGGAAAACCATTTCGGTGTCGCATTCGGTTTTTACAATTGCTGTAGCGGTCTGGTCGCACCCACCCGCGAACAATTGAAAATCACGATGCGTGAACAGATTGAATCGCAACATCCGGATTTCGTCGATTGCTAGATTAAATACGCAGAAAGCCCTGGTTTACCGGGGCTTTCTGTTACTGATAATGATTATCCCTTTGGCAAGAGAAGAAAATATTCTGGACAAATAAGATAAGCTCACTATTCTGGGGAAAATCACCCCGGATGATATGTCACCATGTACAAGATGATCATTGCCACTTATGGATTGAGCCTGGCGATTTTTCTGTTAGCGATTGACGGTTATGAGTATGTCATTATCAGCGGGCATTATATATTCTTCCTGTTGTTAGGGGCGGCAGAACGCAAGCGCCTGAAAGATAACGACATGCGTCAGGCCTCTGAAGGCCAGTGGGAATTCGGTACATCCGTTGAGAAAAAAGAGAAACGCAGCTTTGCGAGCATGAGCCACTAAGAGCGTGTGGATTTTTTACGATTATCCGGATGGCACCAGCAGGTGAGGGCATGGTCATTGACCAGGCCGGTGGCTTGCATATGCGCGTAAATAATAGTTGAGCCGACGAAATTCATCCCGCGTTTTTTTAGGTCTTTTGACAGCGCATCGCTTTCTGCGGTGGTGGCCGGTATCTGGTGTGATGTTTTCCAGCGATTGACAATCGGCTTGCTGCCGACAAATGCCCAGATATATTTATCAAAAGAGCCGAATTCTTTCTGGATATCCAGAAAGACACGGGCATTCTGGCGCGCGGCAAAAATTTTCAGGCGGTTACGGATAATGTTGGGATTATCCATCAGTTTTTCCAGCGCGGCATCGGTCATGCGGGCGACTTTCACGGCATCGAAATTCTTAAACGCTTTGCGGTACCCTTCACGCTTGCGCAGGATGGTGTCCCAGCTCAAGCCGGCTTGAGCGCCTTCCAGGATCAGGAATTCAAAATGCACGGCATCATCATGAACGGGCTTTCCCCATTCTTTGTCATGATAATCCATGTAATAAAGCTTATCTGGATCAGATGCCCAATGGCATCGCGGCTTGGTCAGGTCAATTTTCATGGTTTTAGTATAGAGTTCATTATCAGACTCTCAAGCGACCAGGAACATTTTATAGAGGCTGGTCATGTTCTTGAACCGGGCAATCGTGTTGGTAATTTCTGGATCAAGGCCAGGTTTTCCATGTTCCAGATGAAACCCAATCAGGGATTGGTTGAGTGCATCCAATGATTTTCGCGTCGCCGTGAAAGGAGTGATACCCTTGCGGCGTCCGATACCATGTTCTTTCGAACTGAGGACGCTGCGGTGAATATCAATCAGATAATCATCCATTTGATTGATTGGCAGATCTTTTATTTTCTGGCCAGGCCATATTTCATTGGTATCTTTGTCACGCGGTTCCCAGTAAATACAATCGATATTATTACGGAACGCATGTTTGGTCATGGTGGTGGTGATTACTTTTGTCGTAACGTCCGACATATGCGGGATGGAAATTTTCGAAGACTGATCTTCGGCCGAAAGATTCTGGTTAACCAATGACAGAGCGAAATTATAGAAGTCAACCAGACGCAAGTCGGTCCCTTTATCCAGGCGTTTTTGAGCCTGTTCGTAATTTAGCTTCTCGATCATGACGGCATTGGCAGTCATGGTGCGCATGGAAAAAATCTCGTAATTCTGGTCGAAGACAATGGAGAAATTATAGGCCGGGGTGGAACGGCCATAACGGAAGCTGCGGCGTTCAGGCGGTTCGTAGAAAGGATTTTTGTGCTTATTACGGTCTCTTTTCTTTTTTGCCGCACGTTCCCGATACCGTGTCAGGGCATCTCTTTTGGGGCCATGGCGATCACCCGTGAAAGGAAGTTTTGCCGGATAAATCTGCTTCATAAATTCACAAAAATAACCCATGCTGTCTTCTATGGATCTTTTCGTGATGATTTTCGGCAAAAGTTTTTTCTCGAAATCAGGATCTATCCTGACTTTATCGATATGGGATTGCGGTCTTAAAAAGCTGTAATTCAGCGTATAGCTGTCAAAGCCATTCCGACGGACATCAACAAGTTGGTGGATTTCAAGTGTATATGCAGAGTCGATGGCAATGCCGGCAAGAGGGACGATTGCCTGCGTCAACATCAGACGCATCCTCTGGCAAAAAAGGCTGTAAAGCCACAGATCATCGATTCTCTCTCCCTGTCACTTTTAATTACCAAACCAGTGTGGTCTGTCAACAGGAATATGAAACGGTCTCAACTGCAGGTAGTGTGAAATCTATTTCTGTTCGATGATATAGGTTGCGCAACCGGCTTCTTCCGCGTCAGACCCATCGCAATCGATTTCATCGGTGTAATGTTCTTTCTCGGCATCGTCATAGCCTTGTTCATATTCCTCGACCCAGGCCTGGCAACCGTCATTGAACGGGTTATCGTCATCGCCG
>DASWYT010000168.1:0-13589 GCA_036404835.1 Alphaproteobacteria bacterium
AGACGTGCATCCCAAACCCACCATGTTCCCCAGATCGGCTGGCCCCAGATCGAACCGGTGACCAGGCACAGGGCGGTGAACAAGGCGCCGAGCGGAATGGCGGCATCCATATAGAATTCCGCCAGGCGATGACGCCAGACCAGGGCGATCAGCGCGGCCGTTCCAGCACTGGCATAGATAAAGAGACCCAGCCATGCGCACGGCACATGGACATACATGATACGAACGGCATCGCCTTGCTGGTAATCGGCTGGGGAGGCCCATAAGGATAAAAAGAGTCCATAGCCCAAACCACCCAGCGCCAGCAGCGCGAGGATGGGGACAAACCATCTGGTCAGACGGTGAAACTGGTCAGGACGGGAAAAACGGGTCAGCATCATGAATTACGGGTGTGAGAAAGCACATAATGGACGGCGCACGGCACCAGGACAAGATTGAACAGCGCATAGGCACTTAATAATGACAGGGCTGGCAAGACATCGATCCCTTGCTGGATGGCCAGATGAGCCCCCAACCCAAAGGTCAGTGGCGGCACCAGCAGGGGCAGGATGATGACCAGGCTGATCAGCATGCCGTTACGGCTGCCCAAAGCCAGCGCTCCGGCCAGAACCAGCAAAAGTGTGATCGAGATACTGGCCAGCAAGAATGGGATAACCGGGATGATCTCAGCCTGGCCGGATGACAAGGCAGACTGGACACCAAAAACGATCAGCAGCGGCAGAAAAATGCAAATCCAGAAAGCGCCTGATTTCAGGGTGATAAAGAAGAGAGTGGAATAGGGGCTGAGGCGTTGCTGGGCCAGCAGATGATCCCGCGCATCATCCAGCCAGATACGCTCGATAGCCAATAAGGATGACACGATCATCGCGACCCATTGGAAGGCCAAAGCCGGGCTGATGCCGGACAGGTTTTCGCTGGCCGGATGGTTCTGGGTCGCATAGCCCATCAGGAAGGTCAGGATAAAATAGCAACCGAGGCTGAGCAGGGCTGATCCCGAGCCGCTCCAATATTGCCTGATCTCATAACGGAGGAGTTTGATCATAAGATGATCTCCCCATCGGTCCGGGTCGGTAAATCCTGATGGCTGGCCCAGATCACCGAACCACCTTTATCCGCATAGGCGGTCACGATGTGGCCGAGCTTTTGGATAGTTGCCTGATCGAGGCTGGTTTCCGGTTCATCCAGCAGCCAGAGTTTTTTCGATTGCACAAGTGCTAAACGCAACAGAGCGGCCCGTCTTTGCTGACCGGCAGACAGAAGATAAAGTGATACATGAAGTAAGGAATTTAATTCAAAAATATCAGTTATTTCTAAAATTTCTTTCGCGTAATGTTTTGCATTAATATTAAACAAAGCGGCCCAGTAATCGAGATTTTCCCACACCGTCAATTGTCCGCGCATCCCCGCATGATGTGGCAGATAAAACAGGTCATCAGATGTATAAGGTGATTGGCCTTCGGATGGACGGATCAGGCTGGACAGGAGTTGCAACAAGGTTGTTTTACCGGCACCATTGGGACCCGACAGACGAATGATCTGACCCGGCTGTGGCTGTTGGCCGGAATGAAAATCCAGCGCATGCGTCTGGCTACCCGGTCTGTTTATTGAATACGTAAAATTATTCGACATGTTTTTTCGAAAATCGGATGCGGTTGCAACACTTATAAACTTGTTGTTCAATATTATATCTAACAATCACACTATTACTACACCTACGCTCAATTTAAGAGGCATAACACAATGACTAATATCGGCCAGGATACGCTCAAGACCCGCAAGACGTTGAACGTCAAAGGACGGGAGATCGCTTATTACGCGATCAAGGAAGCCGAAAAAGAGATCGGCAGCGTCAAGACGTTGCCTAAATCCCTGAAAGTATTGCTGGAAAACCTGCTGCGCTTTGAAGATGGTCGCACCGTGACGACCAATGATATCACGGCCATGGGAGCCTGGTTGAAGGATAAAACCTCGCTGCAGGAAATCGCTTACCGTCCGGCCCGCGTGCTGATGCAGGATTTCACCGGCGTGCCGGCTGTCGTCGATCTGGCTGTGATGCGTGAAGGCATCAAGACACTGGGAGGTAAGCCGCAGGATGTGAACCCCCTGGTGCCGGTTGATCTGGTGATTGATCACTCGGTCATGGTCGATGCGTTCGGCAGCGATAAAGCGTTTGCTATCAACGTCGATCTCGAGTTCGAGCGTAACGACGAGCGTTATGAGTTCCTCAAATGGGGCCAAAAGGCTTTCCGTAATTTCCGCGTCGTGCCACCGGGCACCGGTATCTGCCACCAGGTCAATCTGGAATATCTGGCAAAGACCGTCTGGACCAGCAACGATAAGAATGGCGCAACCATCGCTTATCCCGATACGCTGGTGGGCACAGACAGCCACACAACCATGGTCAATGGTATGTCCGTGCTTGGTTGGGGTGTTGGCGGTATCGAAGCGGAAGCGGCGATGCTGGGCCAGCCAGTCTCTATGGTTATCCCGGATGTGATCGGTTTTAAACTCTTCGGTAGACTGCCAGAAGGTTCTACCGCAACGGATCTGGTTCTGACCGTCACGCAAATGCTGCGTAAAAAAGGCGTGGTCAATAAATTCGTTGAATTCTATGGCGATGGCCTGGATCATCTGACACTGGAAGACCGCGGCACGATTGCCAACATGGCTCCGGAATATGGTGCGACCTGCGGTTTCTTCCCGATCGATAACGAGACATTGCGTTACCTCAGCTTCACCGGCCGTGAACAGGCCGAAGTTGACCTGGTCGAAGCCTATGCGAAAGAACAAGGTCTGTGGCGTGAACCGGGTGAAGAGATTGTCTTTACCGACACACTGGAACTGAACCTGGCCGATGTCCTGCCATCATTGGCGGGCCCGAAACGTCCACAGGATCGTGTATTGCTCAAGGAAGCCGCATCTTCTTTCATCAAGCATTTATCCGAAGAACAGGGTTCCGAGAACCCGTCCAATCCGACACGCGTTGAGGGTACTGATTACAGTATTGATCACGGTGATATCGTGATTGCCGCGATCACCAGCTGTACGAACACATCAAACCCGTTCCTGATGCTCGCGGCCGGTCTGGTGGCGCGTAAAGCTCTGGCTAAAGGTCTGACCCGTAAGCCATGGGTGAAAACCTCTCTTGCACCGGGGTCCCAGGTCGCAACTGATTATTTCAAGGCCGCCGGTCTCGATAAAGATCTCGATGCGCTGGGCTTCAACCTGGTTGGTTATGGTTGTACGACCTGTATCGGTAATTCCGGTCCATTGCCGGATGCCGAAGGCAAAGCCGTGGATGCGGGCAAGTTGAACGTTGCAGCCGTCCTGTCTGGTAACCGTAACTTCGAAGGCCGTATTTCCCAACAGGTGAAATCAAACTATCTGGCATCGCCGCCTCTGGTTGTCGCTTATGCGATTGCCGGCACGATGAAAAAAGATATCACGACCGAACCGCTGGGTCATGATAAAGACGGCAATCCGGTATTCTTAAAAGATATCTGGCCGACGAATGCCGAAGTGCGCGAGATGATGTCGAAATTCCTGACGCCGGACATGTTCCGCAAACGTTATGCCGATGTCTTCCTCGGTCCAAAACAATGGCAGGACATCAAGGTGACCGGCAGCGAGATTTATGAGTGGCAGGAAGATTCCACCTATATCCGCAACCCGCCATTCTTCGATCATCTGTCACCAGACAATAAGCCGATTGCTGACATTGCCGATGCGCGTGTTCTGGCCGTTCTGGGTGACTCGATTACGACTGACCATATTTCCCCGGCCGGTTCGATCAAGAAAGACTCACCGGCAGGGCGTTACCTGATCGAGCATGGTGTCGAACCTGTGATGTTCAATTCTTATGGTGCCCGCCGTGGTAATTACGAAGCCATGGTCCGCGGCACGTTCGCCAATATCCGTATCAAGAACGAGATGCTGGACGGTGTCGAGGGCGGCTATACGAAATACGTCCCGGCCAATGAACAAATGTCGATCTATGACGCCGCGATCAAATATATGAGCTTTGGTACACCGCTGGTGATTTTTGGCGGTAAGGAATATGGCACTGGCTCCAGCCGTGACTGGGCTGCCAAGGGAACCTATCTGCTGGGTGTCAAAGCGGTTATTGCCGAAAGCTTCGAGCGTATCCACCGTTCCAACCTGATCGGGATGGGCGTGTTGCCGCTGGAATTCATGAATGGTGAAAGCCGTCAGACCTTACAGATCCGTGGTGATGAGATTATCAGCATCAGCGGCCTGGCCGACGATCTGAAACCGCGTAAGGAACTGGAACTGACGATCCAGTCCGCCGATGGCACAAAAGCCGTGACCAAGGTCGTGGCCCGTATCGATACGCTTGATGAGCTGGAATATCTTAAAGCCGGTGGCATCCTGCATTACGTGCTGAAAGGCATGGCCAAAGCAGCATAAGAAAAACAAGATAAAGAAAAAGGCCGCCCGCAGGAGCGGCCTTTTTTATTAGCCCCATGAAACCTGCAGACCCGATAAGGTCTTGTTGCATTTCTCGTCCGTACCGATCAGGTTGCGGATCATGTGCAGGGCGCCTGTTGCACTGATGCGTGGAATGTCGATATGCAGGAGCGCATCGCCATTATCCGTCATTTCCCGGGTAATCGATGCGTTCAGGATGGCTTGTCTTGCGACATTTTCCTGCTTATTCGCCAGATGCGGGTCGCTGGTTTTCAGGCTGATGACGGATGAGACAGGCGGATCGGTGTGGAGACGATGGGTTTCGGCATTCTTTCTGCATTGCCCCAGACCATTTTCAAGAATGCTGTTGAGGTCCTGTGGCAAAACGAAATCTTCCGTGCGCAACACGATCACATGATCTTTGCTGCACGCCGTCATGTGATTATTGGATGTAACGAAGCTGTGGATCAGATTGTCCAGTTCCTGCGCGTTGGCAACCTCACTGATACTGTTGCGGACGGGCAGGCGGGTTTTGGCTGACATCAGGCTTTTCGAGGGTATATTATTCATCATCATGTCTCCTGGAATAAGGGGGGTGTCCGGTTTACGGACTTTCAGAAAGATTCAATTGTCGTTTGGAAAAGGGATATATCGGGCTATTGCCCAAAATAAAAGAACGCGACATAAGCGCATGATGCCAGCGCCAGAGCAACAGCCTGGTTCGCAAAAAGAGCATCGAGGGTCAGTATTTTGGTCATACAAACTTTTTATTCAAAGGGAAAGAAGGCCGCCCCGAGGGGCGACCTTTTAGATCAATTTAAGCAACGAGAGAAAGTAATCCGCGCAGATTTTCATCACGTTTTTCCTGTGTTCCAACCAGGTTGGAAACCATCAGTGCAACGTAAACGGCGGAAGCGGGTTTATGCTCACCTTCGGATTTCACAATGTGATCTCTGTTATCAATGGCGACATTCAGCAATAACTGACCGTCTGTTGTCTTATGTTCGATAAGTTTAGCCGATGGCAGCATCTCTTCCAGGATGGCTTTTTGCTCATCGATAATATCCTGGCTGTTTTCTCTTAACGTCACGACGGTCAGGCGCGGCTCTCTGATCATCTGCGTGTAACCGGCAGCGGATTTTTGTGCCTCTAATGTATGTTTCATATCGGCAATAACATCCTGCGGATCGCCGTAAGCGGTTTCCAAAGATATGAGCGACCCGTTGGTCGTGATAACGGACTCCACATCTTTGGCATTCATGATGCTGGCAACAATTTGGGAATCCAGAGCGGACGCATTCACGATTTCAGGCTTTTTCTCTTTCGTTCTTTCCTGGGGCACCATGATGGTTTTTTTCAGGTGGCTGATGGTCTGGATCGACATGGCTGGAGTCATAGAAGCATTGTTCTGTTTAGCGGAATTATTTATAGACATAGGTATCTCCGTAAAATTTGGTGGCACTAAGGGCCGTAAAGGGGAATAGCTTGTAAGACCTGGATCAGGTCAAAAAGTAAGATTCAATTGTAATTTTGGGGTATGGAGATGTATGGGCTTAGGCCCAAAAATAAAAATAACCAAAAGCAAAATTGCGCACAGACGCTTGAGCGTTGCTCAAGGCCAAATTACGTGCAGCAGGGGTGGTTGCGTTTATCATCTGACTCGAATCTATGGTTAAACCAAAATTCTGTCAACAAAAAAATGCAAATATCTGTTTTTAATGGCTGCCGCTGTTCAGCAGATCATCGGGAACCGGTACATCCGCCACCTTCAAAGCATGTTGCAGATCGGCGAATAATTCATCACGTTTAGCCGCGGTCAGGCCTTCGACACGGGCGGTCAGGGCATTTTGCGTGTTCGACGCACGTAACAGCCACCAGCCATACGGTGTATTTAAACGCACACCATCAATATCGAAGACAGCAACATCTTTGCCAACTTTGCTGTTGGCATAGGCTTTGACGCGTTCGACCATGTCGAATTTATCTTCATCCGGCACTTCGAAGCGCATTTCCGGCGTGGTGAATGTTTCCGGGAACATATTTTGCAGATCTGCGAGGTCACCGAACTGGATGATGACATTCAGCAGACGGACAGCGCAGTACAACGCATCGTCGTGGCCATAGAAACCGTCTTTGAAAAAGATATGGCCGCTGAGCTCGCCACCTAAAGGTGAGCCGATTTCCTTCATCTTGGATTTGATCAGTGAATGACCGGCTTTCCACAAGACTGGCTCACCGCCAAACTCTTTGATCATGTTGCTGGCATTGGTACCGCATTTGATATCCAGCACGATCTTTGCACCCGGGTGGCGTTGCAGCACATCCTTGGCATACAAGGTCACAAACTGATCCGGCCACATGATGTTGCCGTTACGGTCAATCGCACCGACACGGTCACCATCGCCGTCAAAGGCAATACCCAGATCGCAATTTTGTTCCTTGACCACGCGTTTCAGTTCCACCAGGTTTTTTTCAACTAATGGATCGGGATGATGGTTCGGGAAATCGCCATCGACATCGTCGTATAACAAAATATGTTCGCCGGGGATTTTATCGGTGAATTTCTTCAATAGATGACCGACGACACCATTGCCGGCATCCCAGGCAATCTTCATTGGCTTTTTGTTGAAGCTTAGGTAATCCTGGGTCAGGCGGTCGATATAAGCATCATCAATATTGACATTGGAAACGCTGCCCGTGCCGTCAATCACATCGCCTTTGGCTGCCATGGCACCGAACTGGCGGATCATCTCTCCAAAGACCGGACCTTCGCGCAGCGCCATCTTGATACCGTTATATTCCGGCGGATTGTGCGAACCGGTAATGGCGACGACGCCGTCCATATCACGGTGATAAATAGCGAAATAAGCCAAAGGCGTCGGTGCCAGACCGTAATTTTCAACAATCAGGCCGCTATCGATAAAACCTTTGATCAGGCTGTCGGTAAGCGATGGCGATGAATGACGGCCATCGTAACAAATACCAACCTTGCTGCCGCCTTTTTGGCGGATCACAGTGCCAAAGGTACGGCCGACGGCATAGGCATCAGGTTCGTTCAGTGTCTTGCCGACAACGCCGCGAATATCGTACTCACGCAGGATCGTCGGATGGAAATCGTAACGAAAGGACATGAATGTCTCCGTAAATATAAAATCAGGACGCAGCTTTTTTCTTGAGCTGCGATACGACCAACGGGCTGCGGCCAATCGGATAATAATCAAAACCGGCCTGGATGGCATTCTGCATATCCATCAGGTTACGCAGATCGACCAGGACAGGTGTGCGCATCGCTTTGGCGGCCTGCATCAGATCGAGCATGCGGAATTCCGGCCATTCGGTTGCGACCACCAATGCATCCGTATCACGCACAGTCTGCGCCATGGAATCACAATAATGCACATTGTCCGGCAGGAGCGGTTTGGCCTGTTCGGTCGCTGCCGGATCATAAGCATTGATCGTCGCACCTTGATGGATCAATTCCGGGATAATATCGAGGACGACGGATTCACGCATATCATCCGTATGGGCTTTGAACGCCAGGCCGAGGATCGCAATCTGTTTGCCTTTAACGGAACCACCGCATGCGTTGATAATACGATCCGTCATCGCTTTCTTGCGGGCATCGTTGCTTTCAATGACGGTTTCGACAATGCTCAACACCGTATCATATTGGCGTCCGACATAGGCCATGGCGCGTGTATCTTTCGGGAAGCATGAACCGCCATAACCCGGACCGGCCTGCAGGAATTTAGGACCGATACGGCTGTCAAGGCCAATGCCCTGTGCGACAGTATTGATTTCCGCACCGATTTTTTCACACAGATCGGCCACTTCGTTGATAAAGGTGATCTTGGTGGCCAGGAACGCATTGGCTGCATATTTGATGAGTTCGGCACTTTCCGGCGTCGTCCAGACCAGCGGCACATTGCGGTTCAGTAATGGCAGGTACAATTGATGCATCAACGCTTTTGCGTGATCGGTGCGGACACCGACGACGATCCGATCCGGTTGCAGGAAATCTTCAATCGCTGCGCCTTCACGTAAAAATTCCGGATTGGAGCAAATATCGAATTTTGCATCCGGGTTGGTCTGGCGGATGATCGCTTCGATCTCGGCATTCGTCATCACCGGCACGGTCGATTTGGTGACGATGACGGTATAATCATGCAGCATCGGCGCCAGTGTTTTGGCGACACCATAGACATAGGATAAATCGGCACTGACGCCATCGGCGGAGGTTGGTGTGCCCACAGCGATAAAGACAGCCTTGCTGCCTTTCATGGCGTGTTCCAGATTGGTGGTAAAGGTCAGGCGGCCTGCCAGCACGTTCTCAGCGACCAGCTTGTCGAGGCCGGGCTCGTAAATCGGAATGGAACCGTTTTGCAGTGCATCGATCTTGGACGGATTATTATCGACACAGGTTACATGATGTCCCAACGAGGCGAAACATGTTCCACTGACAAGACCGACATAGCCGGTACCGACGACAGTGATTTTCAGAGCGTTGAGACTCATATGGTGACCTATGCTGCTACAGTTTCTTTACTGGCTTTCTTTGTCTTGGTCATGTCCGGATCATTCACTCCGCCGCGTGCAAAGCCTAATGCATTGATGAGAGCCCGCACTTCCTGTCGCGCACTCAGTTGCGACATGTTCATGCTGCTGTCCTTGACCTTGTGCAGGTCCATCAATGTCAGGCCTTTCAGGAAGAGTTCCCGGTAGATGACACGCTCGCTAAAGCCGTTCAAAAAGGTAAAGGCGAAACGCTTCTCCAGTTTTTCCAGCAATTGTTGAATATTCTGTTTATTTTGGGCGTTAATATGGCTCAGACGGTTACGGACGATGAACCATTGCAACGGTGTCCCGCGCTTGATGGCGCGTTCCTTGCGATATTGCCAGACGGCATCGCTATAAATGCTAGGTTGTTGAATTTCCAGTGTCTTTCCGTCAATCCGGGCGATCAGGTCGAGATCGATGAAACTGTCATTGATCGGAGTGACCAGCACATCGGCGAAACGGTGGGCCAGGCGGCTCAGTTCCGTATCGCTACCCGGGCAGTCGATCACGACGATTTCACAGCCATCCTCGGTCAGTTGCTCAAAGGCGGCGGTCAGATTGTCGAGATCTTCCTGGTTACGGTCCGTGATGGTCTCGGCCGTGGCATCACCGATCAGGATATGGTGCGGGCACATGATCTCCAGCCCTTCTTCCTGGACGCGATTCCATCGGTTCTCCAGGAAGCGGGTAAAGGTGCCCTGGCGGCTGTCGATATCGATCGTGCCGACCTTGTACTCGTTCTGGAGCAGGGCAATCGTTACATGGAGCGCCATGGTCGATTTGCCGGAACCGCCTTTCTGGTTGCCGAATACCAACAGGGTCGGTTTGAAAGGTCTGGCTGTCGAGCCGGCGGAGAGGGGCATGTTTTTTGTGCTCATGGCGTCATTCTACTCAAGCCGCTTTGTTGACACAATATGGATGACGCTTACTTTAGAGATATGAAAGACACATTTTTATCCATTGACTGGCATCAGATGTCCCTTGTCACCGTCGCTTTCTGGGAAAGCCTCGGCAGCCGGGCTACCAGCACCATCGCCGTGTTGCTGGCCGGTATCCTGTTACGCTGGCTGATCGGGGTCTGGCTGGAAAAAGACACATCCTTGCCTCATCCGGTCGTCGTCCAGTGGCGGCAGCGTTTGCGCTATGTGCTGCTGATCATTGTGGGCATTGCGTTGCTGATCATCTGGGCGCCGCAATTGCGGACATTTGCCGTATCCATTGTTGCCGTTGCCGCGGCTCTGGTCATTGCCTTCAAGGAGCTGATTACCTGTCTGACGGGTGCCGTGATCCGGGCAGGGGTCGAAGGTGCCAAAATCGGCGGGCGTATTACCATCAAGGAAATCCATGGCGATGTGGTGGGGAATAATATCCTGTCGACCACCTTGCTGGAGGTGAATGATTTCGGCCAGCGAACTGGCCGGACCGTGATCGTCCCGAACAGCATGTTCCTGACCGAAAGCGCCTATACCGAAACGGTCGATGAGCATCGTTATGTCCTGACAATGATTTCCGTGCCGCTGCATAAGGATGATGACTGGCTGGGCGTCCAGGAAAAGCTGATGCAGATCGGGACATTATTGTCCGAACCCTATATGCGGGAAGCCAAAAAACGCTTTGCCCAGTTCAACCGCAAATTCGGCTTTAACGCCCCGGGGCCGGAGCCGAAAGTGCTGATCGACTGGATCGATCCGGATAAGATCACCCTGAACTTACGGATGGCCGTGCCGGTCACCGAACAGAACAGCATGCGCCAGGAAGTCTTCCGCGCTATCCTGCATAAGGGCGAGAAAACCGCCTGATTTCCGTATTATGAAATATATTAACCGGCTTTTCATATTTTGCCCGTAATAATAGTCATATGATCACTATCGACTATTATAAATGAGGCAGTGCAATGAGCTCGGTCGGACAATTTGGTGTATATTACAACAGCTTAGTAGGACGTTTCTTCCATGCTTTGGAGTGGCGCCATGCAGCCATCAAAGATGAGCAAAAGGCGGCCCGTGAAGTCGAAATCATCACCAGTATTCTGGACCGGCTGATCAGCGATACGGTCCGCCATGAGATTTCCCTGCACGATCTGGAGACGGCTTACCGCCACTTTAACCGCGTCCGTGAAAACAGTTTCAGCCCGAACAAATATAAAGATATTCTGCGTCATGTCGGGGTGGACGAACAAAAAACCCATGGCTATGAGCCACAGCTTTACGGTGTGATCCAGTTTGAAGCACATAAAGCTATTCACTAAATAAATCAGATATTTATAATCAGCAATGCAGGTCGGCTGTAAAGGTCGTGAAAATTGTGCCTGATGTGCTGCATAAAGATGCCGGGACAGGGGTGCTGAAAGTCGCGACACTCATCCAGACAAATCCCAACAATGCAAAACCACTCACACTGGCCACAGCACAGCGTTTGAAATCCTGCCACAGGGATATGTTTTTAAACATAAGATAATGATACGCATGGATTATGAGAAACCGGTTAACCCAGCCTAGCGCATCGTGATTTTATTTTCATCTTATGATTGATTTTTGGAATTGAAACACACTAAGGTGTGATCAATCCTGTCTGTGATACAGGCCATTATCCTGAATATAGGTCAGCACGTCAGGCAGGATATGGTCCGGTTTATAGCCACTGACAATCGCCTGGCGGATTTTCGTGGCGGCCACATTCATTTCCGGATTGGACAACAGCATCCATTGGCCGGATTTCAGTTGCGAGACGTCTGGGGTAACCCGAACTGGCGCCCCCATGGCGATAGAGGCCGGAGAGTTGAGGGCGGTTTCGATTTCACCCGGACGGGCGAAGATATAGATCGGCACTTTCCGGGCCATCTCATCCCAACGGTCCCAGCTGTGGAAATGGGTTAAATTATCCGTACCCATCAGCCAGACAAATTGATGCTCCGGGTATTTTTCCATGATCCGGTCAAGTGTATCCGCTGTTTGCTGTGTTCCGAAGTGCTGTTCCAGATCGGATATTTTCAACCAGGGTGCATATTGCCGTGCGACGATTTCCGCCATCGCCAACCGATCGGCAAACGGGGCCAGATCTTTCTTATCTTTGAGCGGGTTATGCGGCGCGACCAGCCACCATATCTGATCGACTCCCAGCCTTTCATAGGCATATTGCGTCAATGCGCCATGCGCGGTTGTCGGCGGATTAAAAGACCCCCCAAAAATACCTATTTTCAATGACTTAGGCGTTGTCATGTTTTGCCCGATCTGGCTTGTCATGGGAACAGATTAAAGCTACAAGGGTGAAGAAAAGGTAACGAGTTTCATTGGTATCGCGGCAGATTTTAGACAATGCAGTTTGATCATATCACCAGTGAGCATCTCACACTTCGGTTAGCAGCCGATCTGCATGAAATCGAAGCTGCACAACATCTCCGCTACAAAGTGTTTTATGATGAAATGGGTGCGTCTCCCATCCATGACATGGCGGCGTTGCAGCGTGATTACGACCATTACGACCCGTTTTGCGATCATCTGATCGTCATCGATGAAAATGCATCAGAGGGCCAGAAGATTGTCGGCACGTATCGCATCTTCACAGACCGCAAAGCCAAAGACGCCAATCTGCCGCTTTATACCGAAACAGAATTTGATATCAGCAAAATGCGTGCGGCCGGCAAGAATGGTAAGCCGGGCAATATCATGGAAATGAGCCGCAGCTGTATCCTGCCGGACTATCGCAACAAGACCGTGATCAATCTCTTGTGGAAAGGGATTGCGGTTTATGTGTTCAAGAATGAAATTGACTATCTGATCGGCGTGCCCAGCTTTAACGGCCTGGATATCAGGCAACATGAAGAATCCCTGGCCTATCTGAATGCGTTCCATCGTGTGGATGAATCCATTTGCCCGACCGTCCTGCCTGAGCATTATCATGCCTTGCCGGTCCGCGACCCGGAAAGCTTTGACCAGAAAAAAGCGTTCAACGATCTTCCCCCTTTGATCAAAGGTTACTTGCGTATCGGTTGCAAGATCGGTGACGGTTATTATATCGATGAACAATTCAACATGGTCGATATCTGCATTATCCTGGAAATTGACAAAGTAACCGATCGTTATTTCAGTCATTATAAACGGTATGACACGTAATGGCTTCGATACGCGCAACATGGCGTTTCCTGCTTTTTATCCTGCTTACACTTATATTAGTGCCGGTCCAGCTTGTCTTCACCATGTTTTGCGGCACACGCACACAACAATCGCCGCTTGTTCGTCTGTGGCATAAAGCTGTCTTGCGTATCCTGAATATCCGTGTGACGTGGCAGGGGGATATGCAACAGGCCTGGCAGCAACAGGCTTTGTTCGTTAGCAATCACAGCAGCTATCTGGATATCGTCATTATGGGCGCGTCCATGCCGCCTTTCTTTATTGCCAAGGCAGATACGGCAGATTGGCCCATCTTCGGTCCTCTGATCAAAGTTGGTGGCACGTTATTCATCAGCCGCAAGCGCAGCGCCTTGCCACAGCAAATGCGCACGATCCGCGATGCCCTGGCTCAGGGGAAAAGCCTGTTTTTGTTCCCAGAAGGCACGACATCGGACGGAACGATAACCCTGCCGTTCAAATCCACGTTATTGAAGG